>NZ_JBBKTX010000148.1:0-221 GCF_044962685.1 Oceanobacter antarcticus | reverse complement strand
TACACGGGGTAATTCAGCCGGTAAAGGCTTACGGCCGGATGTTTTTTTAACGGGCTTTGGTGTTTCAGCCAGGGGCAATTCCGAGTGTAAGGATTCGGCGTCTATCGACTCGGCCGTATCCACTGCAGAGGCATCGGCCTCGCATTCAACCTCATCGAACAGTTCGACTTGTTGATCACTTTTTTCGCTGCTTTTACCAAACTGGCGCTGCTTAAACAGAA
>NZ_JBBKTX010000147.1:0-226 GCF_044962685.1 Oceanobacter antarcticus | reverse complement strand
CGGATTGATCACATTAACGAAGAATTAAAGCGTTATGGCGAACAGGATCAGCAATGCCAGAACCTGATCTCTATCCCTGGAATCGGGGCTCATATCGCGACGGCCATCAAGAGTACGGTGGGCAATGCGGAGGTCTTTCATAACAGCCGGGATTTTGCGGCGTGGACGGGGTTAACGCCGAGACAAAAGGCCAGTGGTCATAAATCGGTGATGTCAGGGATTACCA
>NZ_JBBKTX010000146.1:0-228 GCF_044962685.1 Oceanobacter antarcticus | reverse complement strand
CGATGGTACTAATATCATTCATGTGGACGCTCCTCATATTGACGTTTTGCTCGTAACAAAACCTTAGCGCATTTGACGCTGGATCCTATGGGGAGCGTCCATCTCATCATCTATTTAATCCGGTGCTCACTCTGGGCTACCGGAGGGTGTCGAATCACGAAGCCGACTTGCAGGCCTGACGGGTCACGTCAAACGTCGGCGACACAGAGTCGAGATCATCCGGCAGCC
>NZ_JBBKTX010000145.1:0-228 GCF_044962685.1 Oceanobacter antarcticus | reverse complement strand
GTAAAGCCGACATGGCCGTGACAATGATCAAAGGACTGTACGTCATCGAAGCCGCGATTAAAGACCAACCAGCCGAACAGAAATATCAAATTCGACAAGAAAAAAGCCTGCCCCAGCTCAATAAACTCAGAGCATGGCTGGACAAAGCGTTGCAACAAACCCTGCCAAAAGGAAAAACCGGCGAAGCCTTAGCCTACCTCGATAAAAACTGGGACAAACTAACGGTCT
>NZ_JBBKTX010000144.1:0-230 GCF_044962685.1 Oceanobacter antarcticus | reverse complement strand
ACGGTCTACCTCACCGATGGGCGACTTCATATCGATAATAATCCCGTCGAAAATGCTATCCGACCGTTTGCGATAGGGCGCAAAAACTGGTTATTCAGTGACAGTCAGCGTGGCGCAAAAGTCAGCGCCATGATGTACAGCCTGATAGAAACCGCCAAAGCGAACGACCTGGAGCCTTACGCGTATTTACGGAGAGTGTTTGCCCAGTTGCCGTTATGCGAAACCGTGGA
>NZ_JBBKTX010000143.1:0-234 GCF_044962685.1 Oceanobacter antarcticus | reverse complement strand
GCCATTTGTGCGGGGCAACAAGAACGATCAGAACGATGCTCTGGCCATTTATGAAGCATCCATGAGACCCAATATCCGGTTTGTACCGATCAAGTCATTGGGTCAACAGGATGTTCAGAGCTTGCATCGAATGCGAGAACGATTGGTCAAGGATCGCACTGCGCTTTGCAATCAGATGCGCGGTTTGTTGACGGACTATGGTTATATCTTCCCCGTCGGAATCAATGCTGTACT
>NZ_JBBKTX010000142.1:0-235 GCF_044962685.1 Oceanobacter antarcticus | reverse complement strand
CCGCTCCTGCAACGTTGCAGTTTCGGGTATCGCCAGACCAGCGTCTGGGATTTTGTTGCTTAGCGTGCTCGTACACCACTTTCCGGTGAGCCAGAAGTGCATGGTCTTCGCCTCGATGACGCGCACCAGGCGTAACGAAGTTGATGCTGCTGTGCCGATGCTCTTCGTTATAAGCATGCGAGAACGCCAGCATCCACTCGCGTATCGCTTGCAGCGAGCTGAAGCCCTTTGAAGG
>NZ_JBBKTX010000141.1:0-236 GCF_044962685.1 Oceanobacter antarcticus | reverse complement strand
CGCCGCTTTCACAGGCTTCGCAAACGTATTTTTGTCGTGCATGCACCAAGACTTGAACCACCGCCGGAATAATATCCAATTGCTCGCTGGTGTCTTCGCCGATGTGTTTTTTGGTGCAACCGCAGGCGCAGATTTTATCGGCCAAAGGAAGATCATGTTCAATGCGTACACGGGGTAATTCAGCCGGTAAAGGCTTACGGCCGGATGTTTTTTTAACGGGCTTTGGTGTTTCAGCC
>NZ_JBBKTX010000140.1:0-238 GCF_044962685.1 Oceanobacter antarcticus | reverse complement strand
AATACGCGTAAGGCTCCAGGTCGTTCGCTTTGGCGGTTTCTATCAGGCTGTACATCATGGCGCTGGCTTTTGCGCCACGCTGACTGTCACTGAATAACCAATTTTTGCGCCCTATCGCAAAGTAAACGCTCAAACAACCCCATCTAAAATCACTACTCAATTCATTCTAAGCTGTCTTCAAATTCTTCAACGAGACAGCTCATGACTAAATCCGAACAATGGCAGCAGCACATCAACC
>NZ_JBBKTX010000139.1:0-238 GCF_044962685.1 Oceanobacter antarcticus | reverse complement strand
GAGAGTGTTTGCCCAGTTGCCGTTATGCGAAACCGTGGAAGACATCGAAAAACTGCTGCCTGAGAATATGAAAGCGGCCGTTATTTAAATCGGTAGATGGGGTTGTTTGAGCGTTTACCTTTGAAGGCCACGCAGGGCAGTATTTGACTGTTCTGAACAGTGATTCGGAGTACGGGTTATCGTTGCTCACCCGTGGGCGACTGTATGACATCAGCATACCAAGTTCCGCCAGCCGTGC
>NZ_JBBKTX010000013.1:0-139263 GCF_044962685.1 Oceanobacter antarcticus | reverse complement strand
TCAGAAGTGAAACGCAGCATCGCCGATGGTAGTGTGGGGTCTCCCCATGTGAGAGTAGGTCATCGTCAAGCTCTTAAACAGAACACCCCGTCCTGCGCTGCAGGGCGGGGTTTTTTACGTTCGCTACAAAACCAATATGCTGAACAGTACCCTGAAACCAAAGGCCTGGTAGATTATTCTACCGGGCTTTTTTGTATTTTAAATTCGCATAAATATCAGCTGGGTGTTAGTCGTGAATACTTCGCAATCTGCCTACTGCTTGGAAAGGCGCCATGATTTAAGGCAATCGACGACAAAAAAACGTCCCCTTGTCATCAACGTCTTATTCTTGACTACACTTTCTTTGTACGTGTTACGGGGAACAGCAGTGGTAACTTATCTGGTTGTTGAAGACGACCCTGTCGTCAGCAAAATACTCAAACATATCATTCGGCAATCTCTTGGCGATCATGTTGTTTATGCATCGACATTGCAGGATGCTCTCTATCTTTTGAAGCAACATCGACAGACGCTGGCTGCTGCTCTGGTTGATGTGTGTTTGCCTGATGCACCGAACGGCGAAGCCGTGGATGCTATCGTGACTGCTGGTGTCCCATGTGTCGTGCTGACTGCCAGTAATAATGAAGAAACGCGGCAGCGGTTTTTGCAATCCGGTATTGCTGATTATGTAACCAAGGATGGACGCTATTGGTACCTGTATGCGGTGAAGATGCTTGCTCGACTCGAGCGCAACCACTTATTTCCCGTTCTCGTGGTCGACGACTCAAAAGTGTGCCGAAATACCATGATCAGAATGCTGGAAACCCATCGTTATCCGATTATTGAAGCCAGTAGCGCAGAAGAGGCTTTGGAACATCTGGAAAAGAGCCCGGAAATCAGAATCATGGTCGTCGAGCATGAACTTCCGGGCATGAATGGTCTGGAACTGGTTCAGATGGTACGTTACAAATACAGCAGCCGACCGATAGGTATTATTGCTATCTCTGGTGTTAACTGCGGGCGTGAGCAGCTGACGGTAGATTTTATCAAGTCCGGCGCGGATGATTTTTTGCCAAAACCATTTGATCATCAGGAATTTACCTGCCGTATTACCAATAGTACGTTGGCAACAGAAGCTTTCATTCAGCTACAGGAGCAGGCATCCAAGGATTATCTGACGGGCATGTTTAATCGCCGTTATTTTTCCAAAGCAGCTGATGAACGACTGGATAAATACAACAATGTAAAAAACAGCATGGCGCTGCTTGATATCGACTTTTTTAAGAAAACCAATGATGAATTTGGTCATCAGGCGGGTGATATTGTTTTGAAAACATTATCAGCAGAATTATTGCAGACCTTCTCCCAGCTGTTATCGGCCAGAGTTGGGGGTGAAGAGTTTGCGATATTGATGCCCGGCATAAACTCCAGCCGGGCATCGGCCTTGATGGATGGCTTTCGACGGCACATTGAAGGGCTACTTATTGATGTCGAAGATGGCGATTTGTTACGGATTACGGTCAGCATCGGTATTTGCACGACCAGCGGTGGTTCTGCTGAGCAAATGTTTTCGGTGGCGGATGAATGCCTCTACCGCGCGAAACTGAGTGGTCGTAACAAGGTGGTATCCGTCGACGACGACTGATGATGGATTGAAGAGAGGCCGGGCTGTACAGTAAGGTGTCCGATAATGACAGGAGGACACTATGTCTGAAGACACTATTTTTGGCAAAATAGCGCGCGGTGAGATCCCGGCCAACATTGTTTATGAAGATGATCTGGTGCTGGCTTTTCGCGATCTTTACCCGGCAGCGCCCACTCATATTCTGATTATTCCCCGTAAACCCATTCCCCGGCTGTGCGATGCTAACGTTGAAGATAAGGAGTTGCTTGGGCATATGCTGCTGACTGCTAATCAGGTGGCCGAAGCTGAAGGTCTCGGAGATAAATTCCGATTGGTTATTAACAACGGTGCAGATGCGGGTCAATCGGTTTTTCATTTGCATATGCACGTCATCGGTGGTCGTCCACTGAACTGGCCGCCGGGTTGATAACAGATGAAGTTCGAAGCAATACGCGCAAAGCTCCACGATGGCCGTTATCTGGTTGTTGATCAGTGGCAGATTGACGAAGGTCAGTACTGGGCGATTACCGGAACTAACGGCAGCGGGAAAACGGTTCTGTCCTGTCTGTTGGGAGGTCGGGTCAAGCTGAGTCATGGCACTATACAATCACTGCGAGATAATATCGCTTATGTCTCTCTGGAGGCTCAGGCCGAGCTGATTGAACACGAGCGCAAAGTGGATGAAAGTGACCTTACGGACATGGCCTACAAGGGAACGCTGGTACGTGATCTGATTTCACCGCTGGAGGATGTCGCGGATCTTATTGATGGTTTGGGAATTCGCCATTTACTCGACCAGGGCTTCAGATCCTTGTCGACGGGTGAAAGTCGCAAGGTTTTGTGGGTTAACCGGCTGCGTCAGCAGCACGACTTACTGGTGTTGGATGAGCCGTATGAAGGTTTGGATGCGAACAGCCGTGACTACATCAGGGAGTGGCTGGATGAGCTGGCAGCGAAAGGGATCCGCATTGTCTGGGTCGCCAATCGACTGGATGAATTACCGGACTGGATAACGCATGTGGCGTTTATGCACAATGCTGAACTTATGGCGCAAGGTGTTCGGCAAGAAGTACTGGCCCGGCCTGAGGTTAACGCCCTGATCCATTTTGACAGTGAGTTGCCCGAGTTACCGCCGCCGCCAGCTCCACCACTGATGCTCGCAGAAGATGAGCCTCTTGTTTGTCTGACCCAGGGTAATATTGGTTACGACGACCGCGTGCTGTTTGATCAGTTGGACTGGACGATTACACCGGGCCAGCACTGGGCGGTTCAGGGGCCTAATGGTTGTGGCAAAACCAGTTTGTTGCAAATGCTGACGGGGGATAACCCGCAGTGCTACCGCAATAACTTGCGGCTGTTTGGTATCCAGCGTGGCTCGGGTGAAAGTATCTGGGATATCAAGAAGCATATCGGCCTGGTATCGGCCTCGTTGCAGTGGCAATACCGGGCTTCAACCAATGTCATCAGTGCCTTGGTTTCCGGCCTGCATGACAGCATCGGTTTGTATAAAGCCGTGCGGGATGATGACAAAAAGCTGGCGCTGCAGTGGCTGGATATTCTGGGACTTCGGCATAAGGCCAACCAGAGTCTGCAGCACCTGTCATACGGTGAACAGCGGCTGGTGCTGATTGGTCGGGCGCTGATCAAGCAACCGGCTTTGCTGATTCTGGATGAACCCTGTCAGGGGCTGGATGATATCAGTCGTCAGATGGTCTTGGCGTTTATCAATCGTTTGGTGAGTCAGCAGCGTATGACGATGCTGTATGTCACTCACCACGCTGATGAAATTCCGGCTGAATTCCATCAGCGGTTGCTGTTTCAACCGCAACCGGATGGCAGCAGTATCATCCTGCCAATGACGACGGGCTGACAGCTGTCAAGGTTGCGAGAGTTTTGGTTTTGAGGTGGCTGGTACTGGCACCGACGCCTCAGATTCCAACGTATGCAGACGGCTGGTGAGTTCCTGGATTCTCTTTTCCAGCGGAGCCTTGATATTAACTGACAGTTCGTTGGCTTTCTGTACCAGTGCCAGAGTCTGATCGATAAAGGCCATATTGCGAAGGTCGCCAGCGTTAAGCGCTGCGGCTAACTGATGCAGGTAATCCTCGAAGCGCAGAGCAGCCTGCTCTGCGTCATCGATATCCATATTGATGATTTTTTCGGCTTCACGGCCGATATAAAGCGCATGTTGTGCCGCTCGCAGTGCCCGTTTGCCGATCTGTTCCGACAAAACCCGATTGGGGTATTGGTCACTGATTGTATCTCTGGCTTCTTCCGTTAGCTTTTCTGCTGCCCGAAAGGTATCGGCGGCAAAGTCATCGACACCTTCATCTTCGGCCTTATCAAGGGTTTTTCGGGCGGGACGCCAGTGCAGTTCGAGCATGGTGTCACGCTCCAATGCCTGCATGTCTTCAAGCAGATCACTAATATCGTCGTTCATATTGCCATTGCGGCCCGCTTCAATACGTTGTGCCAACGCTTTGATTTGCTCGAACTGCTTCTGATAGGCGGCTGGTAATACCTTGTTGGCCTTGATTTCTTCCAGTGTCTGTTTCTGCACCAGCAGTACCGATAGCCTGTCTTCAACTTTCTGTTTGTTGGTCATAGCGCTTTCAAACAGTGTTAGCGCCCAGGCGGCGGCTTCGATAGCCTGTTGGTTTTTTCCGGCCAGGTCATCCTTTCGTGCCGTTTTGATGGATTCGTTCATCTGTTGCCAGTGCAGCGGGGAATACAGGGCAATGTTTTCATTTCTCGCCGTGATCAACGCATCTTCCGCCTTGTCGAGTGCGGAATCCGTATCGCCGGTAAAGGCTTCTGCCTTGCGTGCAGCGAGGTCGTCGAAGGCTTCTTCGTTAGCGATATGTTTGCTGGCACAGCCTGATGCCAGCAGCAGGGCCAGCAGAACAGGCAGGAAAGTGCTATGCCGGAGCATGGAGAACATATAGAGATCCTGTTAGTGCACAAAAAAAGCGCTGTCTCACTGACGGTGAAACAGCGCCGCTTTCAGGTCACACGTCAGTGTGCTGAAAGATCAGACTGGCTATCGTCTGACGGGTTCTCAATTTCTGGCGTTAATCGAGTAACGATTTGTCGCGCACGGCACCTTTATCGGCGCTGGTCGCGAACTTGGCATATACCTTCAGTGCCGTGCTGACTTTACGTGGACGCTGTTCCACCGGTTTCCAGCCGTTGGCATCCTGGGCTGTGCGACGGGCGGCCAGTTCGGCGTCATCGATCATCACGTTAATCGTACGGTTCGGAATGTCGATGGTAATCGGATCGCCATCTTGCAGCAGACCAATCGCTCCGCCGGCAGCGGCTTCTGGAGAGGCATGACCAATCGACAGACCGGAGGTGCCACCGGAGAAACGACCATCAGTCAGCAGTGCACAGTCTTTGCCTAACCCTTTCGATTTCAGGTAGGAGGTCGGGTACAGCATTTCCTGCATACCCGGACCGCCTTTCGGGCCTTCGTAGCGGATGATGACGACATCACCGGCGACCACTTCGTCGGCCAGAATGCCTTTTACCGCGCTGTCCTGAGACTCAAAAATTTTCGCCTTGCCGTTAAACAACAGAATGGAATCATCAACACCGGCGGTTTTTACCACACAGCCGTCGAGGGCGATATTGCCATACAGAACGGCGAGGCCACCTTCTGTGGAGTAGGCGTTTTCGAGATTACGAATACAGCCGTTGGCGCGATCACCGTCGAGGGTTGGCCAGCGGGTGCTCTGGCTGAACGCTGTCTGGGTTGGAATTCCGGCCGGGCCTGCTTTATAAAACTCCAGCACTTCTGGCGTCGGATTGCGCATGATGTCCCACTTATCCAGCGCCTCAAGCATGGTCGCGCTGTGTACGGTGGGCAGGTCGGCGTGCAGCAGACCGGCGCGTTCGATTTCGCCCAGAATACCCATAATACCACCGGCCCGGTGGACATCTTCGATATGGTATTTTGGTGAGTTCGGCGCCACTTTACACAGCTGCGGCACGACACGGGACATACGGTCAATGTCTTTCAGATCGAAGTCCACTTCGGCTTCTTGGGCCGCCGCCAGCAGATGCAGAATGGTATTGGTTGAACCACCCATGACGATATCCAGCGTGATGGCATTCTCGAACGCTTTAAAGCCGGCGATGGAGCGTGGCAACACCGATTCATCGTTTTCTTCATAATAACGCTTGGCGTTTTTTACGATCAGACGCGCCGCTTCGAGGAACAACTCTTCACGGTCAGAGTGAGTCGCCAGTACCGTACCGTTACCAGGCAACGACAGACCAATGGCTTCGGTCAGGCAGTTCATGGAGTTGGCGGTGAACATTCCAGAGCAGGAACCACAGGTTGGGCAGGCGCTGCGTTCGTATTCGGCGACTTTTTCATCCGAGGCGGTATCGTCGGCAGCGATGACCATGGCATCAACCAGATCCAGCTTGTGTTCCGACAGCTTGGTTTTACCGGCTTCCATCGGACCGCCAGAGACAAACACTACCGGAATATTCAGGCGCAACGCCGCCATTAGCATTCCCGGTGTGATTTTGTCGCAGTTGGAGATACACACCAGCGCGTCGGCACAGTGGGCATTGACCATGTATTCGACCGAATCGGCAATGATTTCGCGGCTGGGCAAACTGTAGAGCATGCCGTCGTGCCCCATGGCGATACCGTCATCCACGGCAATAGTGTTGAACTCTTTGGCGACGCCACCGGCTTTTTCGATTTCACGTGCGACCAGCTGCCCCATGTCCTTCAGATGTACATGGCCCGGAACAAACTGGGTAAAAGAGTTGGCGACGGCGATGATCGGCTTATGGAAATCGTCGTCTTTCATTCCGGTGGCGCGCCACAGGGCACGGGCACCCGCCATATTACGACCTGCGGTTGAGGTCTTGGAGCGGTACTCAGGCATGGTGTCTCTCTCTTTATTCGTAGATCCTGCCGCAGCGGCTGGCAGCTATTTTATGCGCTTCGGGTTGGCGACAAGCGCTGCCCGGATGCGTGAAAGGCACGTAGTTTAGCAAAAGGCCGCTCACAACGCAGTGATCTTGGCGAACGATTGGTGTCATCTTGTTGCTGGGTAGTAGGGAAATTCGCAGGTGTGAATAAGATGGACTTATCCCATGTTTCTGTGGATAAAAGCTGGGATAACTTTGGGGTAACCAGCGGACTCCCTTGTCGTTGTTAGAGGTTGGTTGAGTTGTTCAAAAAACAACCTTTGTGATTTCATGCCAAAGATTCTCTAAAGACCAAAAAAAATATTAACAAATCATCGAGTTATAGAGTGTTTCACGAATCCCTCGGCTGCTTGTCAGGAAAAGCACATCTTTTATGTTCGTTGGAGGGTAAAAAATGACCGGTGTCCCTTGACGTTCTGTGATGTGGATAACAAATTGCAATGGCGAGATCGATGTGTGGAAAAGTGTGTGAATAAATAGATGGATAACTTCTTTTGGTGGCGGCTTCCAGAGAAAACAGACGGAAAGCGGCGGTCACTTGATCGGATGTATTCTGACGGTGCGTTTTAGTCACTGAACAAATCATCGGGTTTTTGTACTGGGTGCCGCCCTATCCTTCACCCGGAGCGCTGAATTTGAGATACTCAGGTTCCTTTCCTGTCAATCGATACCAATCTGATCCCCTGCTTATGAAACCGCAAATTGCCGAGCTGCTGTCCGTCGCCATTTCTTGTCTGAAAGAACAACAGGTGTTACCTGCCGAATACGAGGCGCGTATCCAGATCGATAACACCCGTGACAAGGCGCACGGAGATTTGGCAACGAATCTGGCCTTGACCCTGGCCAAGTCAGCGGGCAAAAAACCCCGTGAGCTGGCGCAGTTGCTGGTGGATGCACTACCCACCACGGCGCTGATCGAGAAGGTTGAAATCGCAGGCCCCGGATTTATTAATTTTTACCTCAGCCAGGCGTCAACCAGTCATCTGGTCAAGGCCGTACTGGACGCCGGTGCCCGTTATGGCCGGAATGATTCCGGTGCCGGTAAAAAAGTACAGGTCGAGTTTGTGTCGGCCAACCCGACCGGGCCGCTGCATATTGGCCATGGCCGTGGTGCAGCGGTCGGCGACTGTATCTGTCGGTTGCTGGATGCCAACGGCTGGGAAGTGACTCGCGAGTTTTATTACAACGATGCCGGTGCCCAGATCAGCAATCTGGCGCTGTCGGTGCAAGCACGTTGCAAGGGGATGACACCGGACGACGCCGGTTGGCCAGAGAACGGCTACCGTGGCGACTATATTGTTGATCTGGCGAACGATTATATGGCTGGAGTCACCGTCGAGTCTGCTGACCAGAGCTACACTGGTGCCAAAGACGTGGATGATCTTGACGCCATTCGGCATTTCGCGGTGGCGTATTTGCGCCGTGAGCAGGATCTGGATCTGAAAGCCTTCGCAGTTGATTTTGATGTCTATTTTCTGGAATCCTCGCTGTACAGTGAAGGCAAGGTCGACGACGTGGTACAACGCCTGATGGCCAGTGGTTATACCTATGAGGATGGCGGTGCCCTGTGGCTGAAAACCACCGAGTTCGGCGACGATAAAGATCGTGTGATGCGCAAGTCTGACGGTGGTTTTACCTACTTTGTACCGGATGTGGCCTATCACCTGGATAAATGGCAGCGCGGTTTTGAACGGGTCGTGAATGAACAGGGAGCTGATCATCACAGTACCATCACTCGCGTGCGGGCCGGTTTGCAGGCGCTGGCTGTGGGTATTCCCCAAGGCTGGCCTGACTATGTGTTACACCAGATGGTTACCGTAATGCGTGGTGGCGAAGAGGTGAAAATCTCCAAACGCGCCGGTAGCTACGTTACCTTGCGTGATCTGATTGACGAAGTAGGTCGTGACGCCACCCGTTATTTCCTCGCGGCGCGCAAAGCGGATAGTCAGCTGACCTTTGATATCGACTTGGCGCGCGAACAGTCATCGGATAATCCGGTGTACTATATTCAATATGCCCATGCCCGCGTCTGTTCCATTTTCCGCAAGCTGGCGGAATCGGGACTGAGCTGGGATGCGGCAATCGGTCTGGCAGCTCTGGAGCACCTGCAGCTGGATTCCGAGAAAGAACTGATCGTGAAGTTGGGGCGCTTCCCGGAAGTGGTCAAGGTGGCAGGTGCTGCCAACGAGCCGCATCAGATTGCTAACTACCTCAAGGATCTGGCGGCGGATTTTCACACCTATTACAACTCCGAAAAAACCCTGGTGGACGACGACGGTTTGCGTAACGGTCGTCTGACTCTGGCAGAAGCTGTCCGCCAGGTGATTGCCAACGGTTTGTATTTGTTGGGTGTGAGCGCTCCGGACGTGATGTAAAGCCACTTGCCGCTGCGGTGGGTGAAGCTGCCTGCCGTCATCAACCATTTATCAGGATGAAAGGTTTATGTCCGACAGTTCCAGTCGTATTCCCGGTTGGGTATGGATCACCACGCCAACCCTGGCCATCGCCTTTGCCGGATTTGTCATTTATCTCAGTACCCTGCCTGCCAGTGACGAGCTGGGAGCGATCAAGGGTGATGCCCGTCAGGCATTGCAACAGGGTATCGAGCGGGCAAAAGCCAGCGTTGCAGATACTGTGAAAGACCAGGCAATGCGAGAAGCGGGCAAACCGGCTTATGATTTTTATCGTTTGCTGGAACAGCAGAAAGTAGATGCGCCGGAAGTCGACGCCTATGTCTCGACCCCAAAAGATGCCACCGTCAATTATGAGTACTTGCTTCAGGTCGGCTCTTTCCGTAATGGTGATGATGCCGATGAAATGCGGGCCAACCTGCTGTTACTGGGCATGAATGCCTACTCGGTTGAAGCCAGTATTAACAGTGGCACCTGGCATCGGGTGTTTGTCGGTCCCTTTTCCAATCGCTCAAAATTGAACAAGGCGCAGGATATCCTGGTCAGTAACAACATCAGTCCATTATTGATAAAAAACCCGCTGCCAGCAGACTCCGGTACTCAGCAATAGTCTTGCCTCCGGGTTACTGACAGTCATGGCGAGGAAGTTCTTATGCGTCAGCAAGCTCAATGCTGTTCCTACCAATACCAGACCGCCGAAGGCCCACACCAGGGCAGCTACCTGTTCTGGCCGTCTGCCCGTCCACATGCTCCACTGCTGGTGTGCGTACACGGGCTTACCCGTAACGCGCGTGACTTTGACGTGCTGGCACAAGCGCTCACCGAACATTACCGGGTTATTTGCCCGGATGTGGCCGGCCGAGGCGACAGTGAACGGCTCCAGAACCCTGAGCTTTACGGCTATCCGCTGTATGTCGGCCAGCTGCAGCAATGCCTGCAGCATCTGGCGCTGACATACCAGGTGACAGAATTCGACTGGGTGGGCACCTCCATGGGTGGCCTGATCGGCATGATGCTGGCTGCCCAACCGGTTTGTCCGCTGCGCAAGCTGGTGATTAATGACGTCGGCTTTTTTATTCCCAAGGCAGCGCTGGAACGCCTGTCCGGCTATGTCGGCAAGGGCACTGAGTTTGCCGAGCTGGCGGCGGTAGAAGTCTACCTGCGCGACATTGCCAGCTCGTTTGGCCCGCTCACCGATGACCAGTGGCAACATCTGGCACGTTACAGCGTCGAGCCTCACGCCGGTCGTTACCGGTTGCGATACGACCCGGCGATTGCTGAAGCATTTTCTGGGGTTCCACTGACCGATGTTGATTTGTCAGCCATCTGGCAAAACGTCAGGATCGATACACTGCTGATTCGTGGTGGTGATTCTGATCTGCTGTTAGCGGAAACCGCGCTCACCATGGCCGCCCAGGCAAACGTGACGCTGGTGGAATTCCCGGGGATTGGCCATGCGCCAGCACTAATGGCGCGAGATCAGCTTCGGGCGATTCGTGAGTTTCTGGGAGACGGGCAAAAAAAGGCGAGGACCGCAGACTAGCGATCACACGCAAACGATGAAGGTCTGGAAACGAAGGATAACCAGCCCTGCAGCAACCCGTTCAGCATTGCTGCCCTTGGCCATCAGCGACCGGGGGGAGTTGGATTGATGGCCAGTGAATCGCTTCCTTGCGATTCACCTCCTTTTGGCAGATGACAGCCAATCAGAATTTTACTTTGGTACCAACACCGATGTTGTCGTTGTCTGATTCGCTGTATTTGCCTGCTTCCAGCCACAATTCCATCATTGGATCCAGTTGATAGCTCACCTTGGCCAGCTTTGCGGTGTCTTCCGTAAGTGCTCCAGCACTTGGCGTTTCGCGATTTTGCCAGGATGCGGACGCACTGAACGCCCCATTCGTGTAGGTGCCGGTAACGGCTTTGACGTCGAAATCAGCACCGGCGCTGCCGAGTGCGATGTTCTTTTCATACACGCCAGCCAGGCTGAAGCTGTCCCAATTGTAGTGAGACGCTACAACCCAACGCTTGCGATCATCTTCACCGTTGGCGGCTCCGGCCAATGTCTTGTCATAGACTGACAAGTTGACACCAAACATGAATGCCTTGTCCTTGTACACACCGTGAATGATCTTCAGGTCATCTGCTTCACCGGATTCATTCCCGATGGAGGCGTATACCACCTTGGCAAACATATGGTTCCATACCGGGGTTTTATAGACCAACCCGTCTTTTGACCATTTGGTTTGAGTCCACATGCGGGAACCGTTGGGAGCACCGGTCGGAGTACTGTCTTGGGTATTCACTTCGAATACATCGACCGGGGCGTAGAATTCAGAATACACCCCGGACATGGCGTCACCGAAAGCAAACAGACCATACTGAGTGATCAGTGCCGCGCCGGCATAGCGAATAAAGATCGGGTCTTCTGTTGATGTTGCACCGTAGTATTTGCTTTCACTGCCATCTGCTTCTGCGATAGGGGCAAAATCAGCCTCAAACCGGTACGCCAATTTCATCCCGTTTTGCAGAATATGCAGGCCTTTGAGGCCCACAATACCTTCATACAAGGTGGGTGTACTATCCACATCCTGACCGATGAAGTTGGTATCACTGAAGTCCACGACGCGGGCACTGATGGTGCCGTAAACCTGAGGTGGTTTGGTATCTGCAATCGCCTGGGTGGAAAGTACCAGGACGCAAGCGCCAGTCAGAGTGGTTAGGGTCTGTTTCATGCAGAGATTACCTCGGATGCCGGTTATTGGTTGTTTCAAATAAGAAACATTGTTTTGTATTTAAAATAAAACTAAGTGTCTAGCGTCCTTAGGTCAATTGCTGAACCGACAGAATTGTTGACATTGCTGGTTTACTCGTCAGAACCGGCCCGAGAGAGAACGAATAGGGTGAATTTGTCTCTTGCCAATCCGCTAGCTCTTGATCGAGTCATATACCGGTTTGACAATCTTTGTCTCGCTGTGAGAATTTCCAGACCTTGGATTCATGCCACCAGCAGGATGGCGGCATTGAACAGTGCATCCGGAGCAAACCATGAATGAAAAATCAGAAGGCCTGGAACGGTATGTTGTGCCTGGTCTTGAGCGCGGCCTGAAGCTGTTACTGGAATTCAATCGCCAGAACACCCTGTTGACCGCGCCAGATCTGGCTAAACGGCTGGATCTGCCGCGAACCACCGTCTTTCGTTTGCTGGCAACGCTGGAAAGCATGGGATTTGTAACCCGTTACGGGAATGAGTACCGACTGGGCATGGCGGTATTACGGCTGGGGTTTGAATATCTGGCGTCACTGGAACTGACAGAACTGGGACAGCCTGTGCTAAATCGTCTGAGCCGGGACATTGGCTACAGCTGTAACCTGGTGGTACGGGATGAGCAATCGATTGTGTACGTCGCCAAGGTCACGCCACCAACGATTCTTGCCAGCTCGGTCAACGTTGGTACCCGATTACCGGCGCATGCGACTGTGTTGGGGCGAATTCTGCTAGAAGATCTGGACTTGGCCGAGCTGTACGAGTTGTATCCGGATGACCCGTTGCCGGGTTACTCTTCCAGCACCCCGCGTACGGTGGCCGATTTACACGCAATGGTGCAGCAGGACATGCAACGTGGGTATGCCTTGAGCGAAGGCTTTTACGAATCCAGTATTTCCACCATTGCTGCCCCTGTGCGGGATGGCTCGGGAAAGGTGGTTGCGGCGCTGGGAGCGACAATTCCGTCAGACCACATTGATGAACAACAGTTGCAACCTCTGGTGGTCAAAGTACGTAGCAATGCAGCTGAATTATCCCGCTTACTGGGGTACACCAAGGGTCGTCGAGCGGTTGAATACTGATTTCGGAACGCTGGATATACCAGGCCTCGCTGATGCGGGGCTTTTTTATGTCTGTTTCCAGCCTGTCAGATAAACGCTGGAGATGTCACTGGCTCGGGTATGTTTGTTTCTGGTGCATGGTGCCTATCCGTGCGCCCCTTTGGTGTGTTTTTCATGCAGATCCAGTGGAATGGGTATTGTCATTCTCACCTACGCTTTGGAAACACATCTACCAATAACAGATGTTCTTTATTTAACTTATTGAAAATAAACATATTTATTCTAATTTCTGATCGGCTGGCAAGGAATTTGGTAAGGCTGGCATCATACCTGCATTGTAATTTCACATATAAATCAACAATTCAGATATGAAACAAAGAGTGATTCCTATGACCACAACCAGCCCTATGTATGTCGTCAATGAATCTGTAACCAGAGAATCCACCGCAGCGGTGGCTGCTCCTGGTGGTGATGTAACCCCTAATCGGGTCGAGATTGAGTTCCGTGGCGTCAGCAAGGCATTTCCACAAAAGGATCAACAGCAAGCCCCCGCCGTAGTCAAGGATTTGAACTTTGCTATTCGAAAGGGTGAAGTCGTTTCTCTTATTGGTCCATCCGGTTGTGGCAAAAGCACCCTGCTGAACATGGGCAGTGGATTGTACTCCGCTACGACTGGCACCGTGATGGTGGCGGGGCAAGAAGTCAAAGGCCCAGTCAAACGGGTTGCCTTTATGTTGCAAAAAGATTTGCTAATGCCGTGGCGCACGATTCAAAAGAACGTCGAAGTCGGGATGGAAATAGCGCGAGTGCCCAAGGCTGAGCGTCAGGCCATCGCCCGGGACATGTTGGCTAAATGTCACTTGGCAGGGTTTGAAAAGCATTATCCATTCCAGTTGTCCGGGGGGATGCGCCAACGTGCGGCTCTGGCACGAACGCTGGCGATGAAGCCAGACGTCCTGTTTCTTGATGAGCCATTTTCGGCGCTGGATGCCCAGACCAAGATGGTATTGCAACAGGATCTGGCGAATACGCTCTACAACGAACAGAAAACGGCCCTTTTTATTACTCATGATCTGGCAGAGGCGGTCGCACTTTCCGATCGTATTCTGGTAATGAGCAGCCGCCCCGGCACCATCATTGAAGAAATAACGGTAGACCTTCCATTTCGCAACAACCCACTTGAACGTCGCAAATTACCGGGTACAGGCCCTCTGATCGGTCGCCTGATGGAACTGTTGCACGTTGGTGATGAAGGCTCAATGCATTGATTGAAAACAAACAACCAAAAACGACTGTAATCGACAGGAGTACACCATGAAGCTATTTAGCAAAACCCTCGTCAGGGCCTCGATGGTAAGTGCCGCCATGATCTGGTCTACCTTTTCTCAGGCAGAATTGCAGGAAATTACGTACCTCATGCCTGCTCCACCCACGCTGCCTGCATTTGCACCCTGGACGCTGGCGCAATACAAAGGCTACTTCGCCGAAGAAAACCTGAAGGTCAATTTTGTTACCGCTCGTGGAGGTGTCGACGTTGCCAAACAGATCGGCTCTGGTAACGCCATGGTCGGTGGTGCTATTGGTGACACTCCGCTGATTGTTCGCGCCAACGGTATTCCAGTGAAAGCCGTTGCCGTGTTGGGTGCGGGCAGTCTGACCGTTTTGGCCATGGGGGATGACTCGGGGGTTAAAAGCGTGGCCGATTTGAAAGGCAAGACGGTCACCGTCATGTCGTATTCGGACACCACGTATTATGCCTTGCTGGCGACACTGAAAAAAGCAGGTCTCAGCAAGACCGATCTGGATATTCAGGCGGCGGGACCTGCCGGTGTCTGGAAATTGTTTGCGGCAGGTAAAGCCGATGCGATGGCTGGCGCCCCAGACTGGGTCATCTCGGCTCGTGATGGTGGCCGCAGTGTCAGCCTGATGCCTGAAGCCAATATGTTTGACAGTATGGCGCAGGCAATTCTTGCTTCTGATGATGCTATCAATAATCACCCGGACATTGTCCAGGGCGTTGTGACCGCAACCCTCAAGGGCATGCGTGACATCATGGCCGATCCGCAGCAGGCGGCGATCGATTTTGCCACCGCAGTCCCTTCATTCAAAGGCCGGGAAGATTATCTCGAACGTGCCTTTGCCCTGTTTAATGAACGTGTTTACAAAAATCAGCTGATGCCAGGTCTGATTGATGAAAACCGACTGGCAGGTGTCGCCAAATTTTACCTCGACGAGGGCATCGTCAAGCATGCAGTGTCACTGCAGGATTTGTTCACCAATGAGTTTGCCAAGAACGCCCGCCCTGGCGCCTCGATCACATCACAGTCTACCAAGCCGCACATTCTGGTGACCGCAATCGATGAACGTCAATAAGGCGTGACAGGAGGCATAACAATGAATAATCGAACCATTGCCGGCAGTGTCGGGATTCTGCTGCTGTTTCTGGGGAGCTGGGAGTGGGGGCCTGCAGCTATGGGTATGCCTGAATACGTGCTGCCCAATTTGAGCCATGTCTGGCATGAGTTCTTCGTTATGTGGAACAACAGCGAGCTGCTCAAACATACTCTGATCACTGCGGTAGAGGTGCTGCTCGGCTTTGGTATTGGGGCATTTCTGGGGCTTGCGATCGGTGTCGCCCTGGGGTTGTCCCCTGCTGCTGAAGCGATGTTGTCACCTTATATCCTGGCGTTGCAAATTGCCCCGAAAGTCGCCTTTGCACCGCTGTTTGTGATGTGGCTGGGGTACACCATTTATCCCAAAATTCTGGTCGCAGTACTGATCGTTTTTTTCCCGGTGATGATTAACGTGCTGTCCGCAGTGCGCACAGTTGACCCGGATATGGTCAACCTGATTCGCATCATGAATGCCAGCCGTTGGCAGATCTTCCGGCTGGTGGAATTTCCATCTGCCATGCCCGCGCTGTTTTCTGGCTTGCGTATTGCCTCCACGCTGGCGGTGATTGGCGTCACAGTAGGCGAGCTGGTGGGTGGCAATCTGGGTCTGGGCTACTTGTTGGTGGATTCTGAAGGTCAGGGAAATACCGCTGGTGTGTTTGTTGCCATCGTAGGCCTCACACTTATCGGGATTGTTGCCTATGGCGGTGTGGTGTTGGCGGAGAAGCGAGTGTTGCACTACATGCCCAAAGCCAATCTGGCGACTGCGTGAGGAGAGGCATAGATGAGTACGATCAACCAACTTCTGAAGGGGCGTAAGGTACTGGTCACTGGCGCTGCCCGTGGGCTTGGATTGGTTTTTGCCGAACAACTGGCGCGTGCTGGAGCACGTGTGGCGCTAGCCGATATTCTGGAAGAACAGGTCAAAGCATCCGCTGCTACTTTGCGGGATCAGGGTCTCGATGCGACTGGATTGGCGCTAGATGTGCGCGATCCTCAATCGGTCGCCATGGCTGTCTCGCAGGCGGTAGAGGCGCTGGGCGGTCTGGATGGGGTGGTCAATAACGCCGCGATCACCAACTCTGGAGGTAAAACCACCGAAGAGCTGGCAATCGACACCTGGGATCGGGTGATGGAAGTGAATGTCCGTGGTAGCTGGTTGGTAACGAATGCCTGTTTGCCTGCACTGCGAATGAGTGGTCGTGGTGCCATTGTGAATCTGGCTTCCGATACCGCCATCTGGGGCGCACCGCAGCTGCTGGCTTATACCGCCAGCAAAGGTGCCATCATGGCCATGACGCGCTCTCTGGCAACCGAGCTAGGTGATGACAACATCACGGTGAACGCCATCGCACCAGGTCTGGTTGCCGTAGAGGCCACGGCATATGTGCCACAAGGCCGCAAGGATCTGTATCGCCAACAACGTCCACTGAAGCGCACCCAACTGCCGGAAGACGTTTGTGGTGCGGTGATTTTTGCCTTGTCGGATATGGCCCGCTTTATTACCGGACAAACACTGCCAGTCAACGGCGGTTTTGTGATGCCATGAATCGGGTTCAGCCTGATTAAAGCAAGCTCTGAGCGAGAACAGAACATGAGTATATTGGGAATCGACGAAATTACGTTTGGTGTGGAAGATCTGGCGTTATGCCAGCGCTTCTTTGCCGATTGGGGTCTGACGCTACTGAGTCATTCGGCGACCGAACAGGTGTTCGAAACACTGAATGGCTGCCGGGTAGTGATCAAGCACAAGGACGATGCTTCCTTGCCCCCTGCCATTGAAACTGGACCGACACTGAGAGAAGTGGTCTGGGGAGTGGAATCCGATGACGACCTGGCTTGGTATGCCGACCGGATGGCTTCCAAGCCAGGCTATTTTTTTACCGGGCAACATGCGGGTTGTCTTGATCCGAATGGCCTGGGTGTGCGTCTGCAGAAAAGCATCAAACGCGACATTGAGATTGAGTGTGTCGGCCACAACAGCTGGAACGAGCGTGGCCGGATTAATCAGCCCAGCCCGATTTATGATCAAGCTACCCCGATTGAAGTGGGCCATGTCGTGTTCTTCGTCAATGACGTGATGGCCTGTGAAGCCTTTTATCGCGACACTCTGGATTTTGTGACATCCGATCGATATCCGCAGAAAGGTGCATTCATGCGTTGCTCCGAGAAAGGCGGTCACCACGACATCTTTTTACTGCAACCGCCAGAACCTCGGGCCGGACTCAATCATGTCGCTTTTGCCGTACGCGATATTCACGAAGTCTTTGGTGGCGGCATGAATATTTCCCGCCTGGGTTGGGATACTGAACTTGGGCCGGGTCGTCACCCGATATCGTCGGCATTTTTCTGGTACTTCCGCAACCCGGCGGGAGCACTGGTGGAATACTACGCCGACGAAGATGAGCTGACCGCGGAATGGCAGCCCCGCGACTTCGAGCCTGGCCCAACTGTTTTTGCCGAGTGGGCCATCTCTGGAGGCATAGACGGCAATACCCGCCGTCAATCCAGCGGCCCGCAAGCGGCCAGCAAAACGTTTATTACCGCCCGAGACAAACCGTAAGGAGTATTCCATGGCGAAATTATCAATTGGTGTGGTAGGTGGCGGTATTGGTGGTTTGACCGCTGCTATCGCATTGCAGCGCATGGGCCATGAGGTCACCGTTTTCGAACAATCAAAAGCGTATTTGCGGATTGGTGCTGACATTAACCTGACTCCAAATGCCGTCAAGGCCCTGGATGGTCTGGGTCTGAATGAAGCCATTCGCAAAACGGCCGCCCGCCCCACCCATCGCATTAGCCGGATGTGGGATAGCGGCGAAGAAACCTCACGTCTGGCTATGTCGAATGACGCTGAGATCCAATATGGAGCACCACAGCTGACCATTCATCGTGCAGACCTGCTGGCAGCTTTGGCCGCTGCGTTTGATCGCCGTAACGTGGTGTTTAACGCCCGTATCAATCGTATTGAGGAACAGACTAATGGTGTTGTGGTGGAAACCACGGCAGGCCAGAGTTATCCGCTGGATGTTGTGCTCGGTGGTGATGGTATTCACTCCGCCGTACGTGCCCATTTGTTTGGAGAAGAACAGCCGCGCTTTACCGGAGTGGTTGCCTACCGTGCCGTGGTACCCGTCGAACGGCTGCAAGATATTCCGGATATTCAGGCTTTCACCAAATGGTGGGGTGAAACCCCGGAAAGTCAGATTGTGACCTTCCCGCTGAATCAGGGTAAGGACATCTTTATTTTTGCCACGACCGCCCAGAACAGCTGGACTGAAGAGAGCTGGACGGGTGCGGGAGACTGCGACGAGTTGCGTAGCCACTATACCCATTTCCATCCACAGGCTCGGAACTTGCTGGATGCGTGTGACGAGGTACTGAAAACCGCCCTGTACGAACGGGATCCGTTGGAGTGCTGGAGCAAGGGACGTATTGCTTTGTTGGGCGATGCTTGCCATCCGATGATGCCGTTTATGGCCCAGGGAGCGGGTCAGGCGATTGAAGATGCCATCGTACTGGCGCGGACGCTGGAACACGCCACCAACGGCGACGAAGCGGAAGCGGCACTGCATGTGTATCAGACGGTACGTCAGGATCGTGCCCGTCAGATTCAAGTCGGCTCGCGCTCCAATCAGTGGCTCAAAAATGCGGGCAGTGCTGACTGGGTGTACGGCTACGATGCCTGGACTGTCCCACTGCAAGGCGAATCTGAGGAGATCCCGGTGTGAGTAGTGCACAGACGAACGACACCCTGTTGCTGACGGTGGTGCTGAAGCATGACCAGTCGAAGAATCTGGAAGAGATCCAGAGCCATATGAAAAAAATGGACTGGTGGGAGCGCTTTCCTGTGGAAGGCGTGGAAATCGTTTCCTGGACGGTTGCCATGGGGCTTGGACAGATCGTAACACTGCGCTTGCCACCGTCCTTGTTGCCAAAAATCAATGTAGAGCTGGAGCGTTCCGCCTGGGGCGTTTTTCGCACCGAATGTTACCCGACGTATGACTTTGTACCAGTGCGCGCAATGATCCGCGAACGTGTACAGAATGGAGGACAGTAAATGAAAGCACCGTATCTGGAGCCACATCAGGCCCGTACCCGTGACAACACCCCGTTTGAAGACCTGCTGGCCGATTCAATTGAGCGTGCTTTCGGGGAGCAAATCCATGATCTGCCCGCGCTGGTGGACTTTCTCAACATGGCTGGGCCGCCATGCCCGACGGCAACCGGTCGGTGGACCGAAGAGTCCTATAAAACCCTGATGAGCAAGCTGGGCGAGTAACACGGCATAGCAGAGAGAGAAGCAAGTATGAACATCATTCAAACCAGTGCCGATCCGGTCGAAACTATTCTTCAGCAAGGCATTAAGGATCGTTGGTATCCAGTCTTGCCAGCCACTCAGCTGACCCAGGAAAAGCCGGTTTCACTCCGTATTCTGGGCTACAAGATTGCACTATGGCGCGATACCGATGGCACGGCTCATGCGGTAGAAGATCACTGCCCACACCGTGGTGCGCCATTGTCGTTAGGGGTTAATCTTGGTGACCGTCTGCAGTGCCCGTATCACGGTGTAGAAGTGGACTGTAGCGGTAAAGTGCGCAAAGTACCGGGTAGTCCGGGGTGCAAGCTTGAAGGCAGCAGCCCGACGCGCCGTTTTCACGCCAAAGAAGTGGCAGATGTCATCTTCCTTTACAACGCCACCGATCCACAGTTGGAAACACCCCCTGAACTGACCCTGCCAGAACAACTGACCTCCGATGAGTACTCCGGCTTCCTGTGTTATTGCGAATGGAAAGCGGACTACCGCTATGTACTGGATAACGTGGCGGATCCGATGCACGGTGCCTTCTTGCACAAAATGTCTCATTCCATGTCGGAAGGGGAAACCCAGGCAAAATTCGTCACCAGCGATACGGAACACGGCTTTATTTTCGAAAAAGATGGCCAGCGTGGCGTCAACTTCGACTGGAGTGAATTTGCCGATACCAACCTGCTCTGGCAGCGTCTGGAAATTCCATATCCCAAGACCGGTGGTCCGGGCGGTAACTTTCATATTATCGGGATGTATGTACCGCTCAACCCTCAACTGGCAGCGGTCTTCCATTGGCGTTGTCGTCCGCTGAATGGCTGGCAAAAAGATACCTGGCGCTTTCTCTATAAAAACCGTCTGGAAGCACGCCATTGGCATGTACTGGAGCAGGATCGTCTTGCTTTGGAAGCCATGGAACCCGATGCCAATCAGCGTGAAATGCTCTATCAGCACGATTTAGGTCTGGTTCGACTGCGTCGTTATATGAAGAACCTGGCCAGGCAGGAACTGGAAGCCAAACAGTAACGGAAACCGAAACAGTGATAAATGCGATGAATAATCTGGCAGCCCATGTTTGGGCAGACAATGTCCCTGAGCTGGCAACCGCCAGTTGGTCCAACGCCCTGTTATTGGGGCGTGAACTGGTGACCTCTGGAATGACCGGCCACCCTGTCACCCGTAATGCAGCAGAAGCGGGTGAACCGCTGGATGCCTATCAGCAAACGCTGCTGGTATTGGGCAAAATTCTGGCTTTGGCTGAAGCTGCAGGTGGTCATATTGGTAATATCTATCGACTGACTGTGTACGTTACCGCGATCACGGACAAAGAGGCGATTGGCCGTGCCCGCAAAGATTTTTTTGCTGGGCAAACGGTCTATCCGACCTCAACGCTGGTTGAGGTTTCCGGGTTGGTGTTTCCTGAGCTATGTGTGGAAATCGAAGCCGGTATTCACCTGGATGCAGACCTTAGATCCCTGATCAAACAGGCCGATTAACGGAGCCGGATTATGAGCAATGATACTCTCGCCGCCCTGGTGTCCCAGATACGCTACGAGGCCGAAGGCATCATCAGTATTGAGTTGAGGCCAGAGCCTGGAATGGCGGATTTTCCTGCATTTGAGGCGGGTTCACATATCAATCTGTTTTTGCCCAATGGCATGGTACGCAGTTATTCACTGTACAACTCAGCGGCAGACAATAACCGCTATGTTGTCGGTATTTTGCGTGACAAAAAGAGCCGTGGAGGCTCGGAGTGGGTGCACAAACAACTCCGAGTGGGTACGCGTTTGCCAATAAGCACACCGCGCAATAATTTCCCGCTACATGCTCATGCGGGTCACAGTGTCCTGGTAGCGGGTGGTATTGGTATTACACCGGTGCTGTGTATGTTCCGCCAGCTGCTGCAGCAAGGGCGCTCTGCCGAGCTGATTTATTGTGCTCGAAGCCGTCAGGAAGCCGCATTTATTGAGGAAATTGAGACATTGGTTGAAGAGCTGGGTGGGGCGGCCACTTTCCGCTTTGATGAAGAAGAGGGGACGCCTCCCAACCTTGAACAGTTACTGCAGGGACGCGATATCTCAGCCCATTTCTACGGTTGTGGCCCAGCGCCGATGCTGGAGGCCTTGGAAGCCTCGTGTGCACGGCTGGCATACCATAACGTACATATTGAACGATTCGCCCTGGTTGATATTGCAGCCTCGGAAGATGCCCGCAGCTGCTATATGGTTGAATTGGCCCGTTCCGGGCAAACCTTACAGATCAATCCTGGCGATATTCTGCTGGAGCGGCTCGAAGGTGCAGGTATTGCGGTTGAGTGTTCCTGCCGGGAAGGGGTGTGCGGTTCTTGTGAAGTGGCCGTGCTGGAAGGTGACATTGACCATCGTGACGGGGTGCTGACCAAGGCAGAGAAAGCGGCCAACAACACCATGATGATCTGTGTTTCTGGCTGCAAATCGAACAGGTTGGTACTGGATCTCTAACAAACGTGTCGCTATCGGCTGCTGGTAGCGACAAAGGCGACGAAGCCGTTGGTACGGGTCATGTTTTCGCCTTGACCGAGTGGGTAAATCTGCCTAGCATGTTTCATATAAAGACCAATGTTTCAAATTTAAAACAATTGTCGCCTAAATAAGTCAGAAAAGGTTCGCGGAGGCATCTCAAACCCCGTGATACAAGCCGCTAAGGGTATGGCAAAAGAGCAGGTGGGCAGAGCCATCACCCACAGACATATGGCGAATTAACCTGAGGAAAACAGCATGTCCGAGACCTTCGAAAGCTGGAGCAAACCAACAGATAAAAGTCTTGAAGAATTTATGGCTGGCCGAATTGCCCGTAAGGAAGATCGCAATTACGACTTCAATGCGCTCAAGTTTCAAGCCGACTACGACCCTAAGTACCGTCGCGCCCAGATGCGCTATATGGGTACTGGTGCTGCGGGCGTCACCAGCGACACCAATACCGTCCCATCGGAACATTTCACCTTCTCGACCATGTTGTTACCCGCCCAATGTGAAGGCCCGCTGCATCTGCATGACGATGTCGAAGAAGTCTTCTTTATGTTACGTGGCTCGATCCGCCTGTTTCTGGAACAGGATGGAGAAAAGTGCGAAACCGTGCTGCATGAGCGAGATCTGGTATCCATTCCGCCAGGTATCTACCGGGGTCTGTACAACGATACCCAGGAAGATGCACTGATGTGCGTAATGTTGGGAACGCCAAAGCCAACGATTCCGACCTATCCTGAAGATCATCCGTTAGCCAAAATCAAACGCGAAAAAATGTAAGCAAACAGGTGTAAACATGCTGACCCGGATGCTCAACCATTTTCCTCTGCGTACCTGCTTGCTGGCGGAAGGCCAACAAACCTGGCGCGAAGGAGGCAGCGCGAAGTGTAACCAGGTGCTGGTGTTACTGCATGGCATCAGCTCTGGCTCGGGTTCCTGGGTGCAACAGCTGGATGCCCTGGGTCGGCACTGCCGGGTACTGGCCTGGGATGCACCAGGGTATGGCCGCAGTGCCGATCTGCCGGACAGCCAGCCGGGGGCGATGGATTACGCCGAGCGATTGGCTGACTGGCTGGATGCACTGGACGTGGAGCGTTGTTGGTTGGTGGGTCATTCTCTGGGAGCCATGATTGCGGCAGCGTTTGCCCATCGTTATCCCGGACGTCTGGACGGTTTATTGCTGGCCAGTCCGGCTCAGGGGTATGGCAAGTCGGACGCGGACACTCGTGAGCGTATTTACCATCAGCGTCCCGATGTACTCGAACAACTAGGAGCGGATGGCCTGGCCGCACGCCGGGCCGCCGCATTGTTATCTGCCAGTGCTACTGCAGAACAGGTCGAACTGGTCGCCGACAGTATGAAGCGATTGCGGCTGCCAGGCTTTCGCGCCGCATCGTGGTTATTGGCTCATGACGATATCTGGTGCTATCTGCCGGTGGATGTGACAGTACGGCGAGTGATCTGCGGCGGTATGGATGGCATCACGCCCCCGCAAGGTGCCCGTCAATTGGCCCAGGACTTTGATGCCACCGAGTTTGTTGAAATTCCCGCCGCTGGCCACGCCTGTTATATCGAGGCCGCCACTTTGGTTAATCAGACCCTGATGGACTGGATGTCGACAGGGTCTGCCAAGACAGGTAGTACATGATGAGTTTTATGCTGAAAGACCGTGTTGTGGTGGTTACTGGTGGTTCCTCTGGCATCGGCCTTGAAACCGTTCGTTTGCTGCTGCAAGAAGGGGCCAAAGTGGCCTGGTGTGGCCGCGATGCTGATCGTCTGGCAGCGTCGGTCACAACGATCAAAGAGGCTTTTCCTGGTGGCCAGTTTATAGCCCGTCGTTGCGATGTATTGAACGCTGATGAAGTGGGCCGCTTTGCGGCGGCTGTCGCGGTGGAACTGGGTAACACTGATTGCCTGATTAACAACGCTGGTCAGGGGCGGGTGTCCAACTTTGCCAATACCTGCGATGAGGATTGGCTGGCTGAAACAGGCTTGAAGCTTTTTGGGGTGATTCGCCCGGTACGTGCCTTTATCGACCAGTTACTGGCCTCGAATATCGGATCCATTACCAACGTGAACTCCTTGCTGGCCAAACAGCCAGAGCCGCACATGATGGCGACGTCGGCAGCGCGTGCCGCCTTGCTTAATTTTACCCACACCCTGGCCCATGAGTATGCCGCCAAAGGTGTAAGGGTAAATTCAATTTTGCTCGGTATGGTGGAGTCAGGGCAGTGGCGTCGTCGTTATCAGGAACGCTCCGATCAGAACAGTAGCTGGGAAGAATGGACCGCAGGCATTGCCAGTCAGCGTGGCATTCCGATGGCCCGCCTCGGACGTCCTGAAGAGCCAGCACGAGCACTGGTGTTTCTGGCTTCACCATTAGCCTCGTACACCACCGGGTCTACGCTGGATGTCTCCGGTGGCTTTGGCAAGCAACTATAACCAGATCGGGAATCGATCCATGAAACGACTGATGATGATTGGCTTTGGTGCCATGGCAGAAGAAGTTCTGAAGCTGTTACCGGAAGGCATGGTGCTGGGCTGGGTCGTCGCCACAGAGCGCAGCCGTGACCGGATTGCGCGCCAAGTGGGTAATCAGGTGCAGGTGATTACTGCGGTGGCGGCATGTGATGGTCGGCCCGACCTGGTACTTGAATGCGCAGGCCAGGCTGGAGTAAGAGCCCATGGTGCTGCGGTGCTTCAGCGCGGTTGGGATCTGATGATGATTTCCATCGGTGCGCTGGCCGATCGCCAGTTGGCTGATCAACTCTATGCCGCAGCAGCAATCGGTAAGGCGCGCTTACATGCCTTGCCCGGCGCCATTGCCGGTATCGACGGTTTGGCCGCTGCACGTGAGGGAGGCTTGCATCAGGTGACGTACACATGTCGCAAAAATCCGCAGAGTTGGCGCGGCAGTCCGGCCGAAAGCATGATTGACTTGGCCACCATTAAACAGCCACAGGTATTTTTTGAAGGCACGGCACGACAAGCAGCACTGACCTTTCCGGCCAATGCCAATGTTGCCGCCACCATTGCCTTGGCCAGCCTTGGCCTCGATGGCATTCGCGTGCAGTTGGTGGTTGACCCGTTTACAACGACCAATCAGCACCAGATAGAGGCATATGGGCGTTTTGGTGAAATGAGTATCCAGCTGTGTGGCAAGCCGCTCGACAATAATCCGAAAACCTCAACGTTGGCAGCGCTGAGTGTGGTGCGCGCCTGTCGCCAGAGTGTGTCGACCCTGGTGATCTAGTTCGTGATCCAGCCCTGAGCGGATAAACCCGATGTTCAAAAAATATTCCCGGATGGGAAGGGTGTCCCTTTGCCGTTCGACAGTAAATTACAGATGAGGAGGCTGATTATGGTCAAGCCAATATACATCGCAGGCGAGTGGAAAAATGGACGTGGGGGGCTTCGTGCCACCACCTTTCCGGCCGATGGCAGCATCAATGCTGACATCGCCACAGCCAATGCCGACGACGTTGAAGAGGCCGTACAAGCCGCCGACAAGGCCTGGCGTGATCCATCCTGGCGTCATCGCCTGCCCCATGAACGCGCCGCGATTCTTTATAAAGTAGCGGATCTGGTGGCTGCCCGGGCAACCACACTGGCCGCATTGCAAACCCGTGATAACGGCAAGCCGCTGACTGAAACCATGGCACTGGTGATGAGCGCAGCGGGTACCGCACGGTATTTTGCTGCCGCTTGCGAAACACTGGACGAAAGCCTTCCCAGTCAGCGCTCCCATGATTACATCACGGCCAGTGTGTACGAACCACTGGGAGTGGTGGTGGCGATTACACCGTGGAACTCACCGATCGCCAGCGAGATGCAGAAGATTGCTCCGGCGCTGGCTGCGGGAAATGCCGTGATTGTGAAACCCGCCGAAGCCACGCCGCTGGCGGCACTGGAACTGGCGCGGTTGTTTGAAGAAGCGGGCTTGCCAAAAGGTCTGCTGAGTGTACTGCCTGGGCGAGGATCTGTGGTTGGTGAAGCGCTCGCCAGACACCCGAAGGTGCGCAAAATTGCCTTTACCGGAGGTACCTCTACAGGCCGTCGTCTGGCTGGTATTGCTGCGGAGAAACTGATTCCGATTTCACTGGAGCTGGGTGGAAAATCCCCCACCATCGTGCTGGAAGATGCCGATATTGAAATGGCTGCGCGGGGCGTGTGCTACGGCATTTTCAGCTCAGCAGGCCAGGCCTGTATCGCGGGTGCGCGGCTGTTTGTGCATCACAATATTTATGAGCCATTTATGGCGCGCTTACTGGAATTGACCCGAGGCTTGCGTGTCGGTCATCCGGAACAGCCCGGCATCCATATGGGGTCACTGATCAATATGGCCCACCTGGAAAGTGTCGCGGGATTTGTTGAGCGCGCCGGCGCTGATGGCGGAACGATTCTGTGTGGTGGCAAACGCCTGACCGGCAAAACGGAAACCTGTGATTACGACGCTGGTTGCTTTTATGCACCGACGATCATCAGTGGTTTGAGTAATAGCAGCTATGTCTGCCAGGAAGAAATTTTTGGCCCGGTGCTGGTGGTACTGCCGTTTGACAACGAGGCCGACCTGGTTGCCCAGGCGAATGACAGTATGTTTGGTTTGGCGGCCGGTATCTGGACTGAAAATTTTCGGCGCGGTTGGCGGCTGGCACGTACCTTGGACACCGGTACGGTATGGCTGAATACCTATAAAAAATTCTCTGTATCGGCGCCATTTGGTGGCTTTAAAGAGAGTGGTTTGGGCCGTGAAAAAGGCCGTGCTGGTGTGCGGGAATACATGCAACAGAAAAGTATTTATGTGGGCTTGAGCGATGAGCCAAACAACTGGTCAGCCTGATTGGCGACGAACCGCAACTGTTGGAGTTGATGTAATGAAAGAACAAGTAACCGTCGGTGAAGTCGTCGCTCGTGTGCTGGAAGCCCATGGGGTCGCTGATATTTATGGCGTGATATCCATTCATAATTTGCCGATTGCCGATGCTATTGGTCGTCGTGAAAAAATACATTTTGTGTGTGCCCGGGGAGAAGCCGGAGCCGCTACCATGGCAGATAGCCATGGCCGTTTTAAAGGTCTGGGCGTCTGTCTGACCAGTACCGGTGCGGGTGCGGGTAATGCGGTTGGCTCGCTGATAGAAGCCTGTAACGCCGCTAGCCCAATGTTGCATATTACCGGTCAGGTGGAATCTGCTTATCTGGACAGGGATGCCAGTTTTATCCACGAAGCCAAAGACCAGCTGACCTTTTTACGTGCCGCCAGCAAGGCAGCCTACCGCATCACCCATCCGGATCAGGTGGTTGGCATTCTGTGTGAAGCCATTCGGGTTGCGCGTACGGTACCAATGGGGCCGGTCAGTGTGGAAATACCGATTGATGTGCAAGCCACAACAATTGCACTGCCTGCCGATCTGGGGCCGATTGCTGTACCGGCGATGCCCGTGGCCAGCCAGGAAGAACTGAGTGGTTTACTGCACCAAATACAACAGGCCCGCCGTCCGGTGATCTGGGTTGGCGGTGGAGCGATTGCATCTGTTGCTGCAATCACTGCTTTGGCGGACAAAGGCATTCCGGTGTTATCGACGACTCATGCGCGTGGTCTGTTGCCTGATGCGCATCCACGCAGTCTGCGTGCTTTTCATAACAGCCCATCCGTCAAACAACTGCTAGAAGAGGCGGATCTGGTGCTGGTTGCCGGTTCCCGTTTGCGCAGTAACGAAACGACCAGTTACTCAACCTCGTTTGGCCATCCCCTGATTCAGATTGATGCGTACCCCGGTGCTCAGAATCGTAACTATCGGGTGGATCAGTTTATCTGTGCTGACTGCCAACCGGTTCTGGCGTATTTGGCCGAACATCTGCCTGATCGAATTGACAGCGAATACGATCGTACGATCAAACGGGCGGTGGTGCAGGCTGAGAGCAGTCTGATCGAACAGGTTGGCAACTACGCCAATCTCTGTCAGGCGCTACGAGATGCGCTGCCTCAAGACGGTATTTTTGTCCGCGATATTACTGTCTCGGGTTCTACCTGGGGGAGTCGTTTGCTGTCATTCCAACACCCAAATCAGAACATACACTCGCTGGCAGGTGCCATTGGCCTAGGTCTGGCCCAAGGTATTGGGGCTGCAATTGCCAACCCAGGCAAGAAGATAGCGACCATTGTTGGCGATGGTGGCTTGATGCTCGGTATCGGTGAAATGGCCACCATGGTGCAAGAAAATATCGACATGGTACTGATCGTAATGAATGACGGAGGTTATGGCGTCATGCGGGGTATTCAGAACAGCTACTTTGAAGGCCGTCAGTACTACAACGAGTTACATACACCGAATTACTGTGACGTGGGTAAAGCCATGGCGATGCCCAGCTGGCAAGTCGGTTCCGCAGAAGAATTTGCCAGTGCGATCGGTGAAGCCATGCGCTTGAAGGGCCCGGCGCTGATCGAGGTGGATATGGTACGGGTCGGTCCGCTGGAATTTTCTGGCCCACCGCAGAAAACCCTGTATTGAGAGAGACGTCATCATGGAACCTGTCGTTGCCGACGTGCGTATTGAAACAGACTTGCTGGGGCCGTTGGCAGTTCCCGCTAGTGCCTACTACGGCGTACAGACCCGGCGTGCTTGTGACAACTTTAACCTGAGTGGGGTGACGCTGGCGCATTTTCCCCAGTTGATTAACGCTCTGGCGATGGTGAAACAGGCCTGCGCACTGGCTAATACCGAACTGGGGTTGCTGGATCAGAAACGCGGTGATGCCATTGTAGCCGCCAGCCATGTGCTCTTGCAGGGGCAGTTTCATCAGCAGTTTGTCGTTGACATGATTCAGGGCGGCGCTGGCACCTCCACTAATATGAATGCCAATGAGGTCATCGCCAACATTGGTCTGGAGCTGATGGGCTATGAGCGTGGCCAGTATCAGCATCTGCATCCCAACAACGATGTGAATCGGGCACAGTCAACCAACGATGTGTATCCCACCGCTGTGCGGCTGGCGATTCTACTGAGTCACAGCGATTTGTTGGCGGCACTTAGCCGTTTACAGACTGCGCTACGGAACAAGAGTCACGAGTTTGCAGATGTGATCAAAATGGGTCGCACTCAATTGCAAGACGCAGTACCGATGACACTGGGGCAAGAATTTGGAGCCTGGGCGTCGACTCTGGGTGAAGATATTCGGGTGCTCGCCTCTCTTTCCGAGTTACTCAAAGAAGTGAACCTTGGCGGGACAGCCATTGGTACGGGTATCAATGCGGATCCGTGTTACGGCAAGCTCGCGATTGAACACCTGTCCAGAATCAGTGGTTTTACCCTGATCCAGTCGGAAGACCTGATTGAGGCCTCATCTGACATGGGGGCGTTTGTGCTGTTTTCCTCCATGTTAAAGCGACTGGCGATCAAACTGTCAAAAATTTCCAATGATCTGCGACTGTTGAGCATGGGGCCGCGAGCGGGCATCAACGAAATCAACCTGCCAGCGCAACAGCCGGGCAGCTCGATAATGCCGGGTAAGGTTAATCCGGTGATCCCGGAAGCCGTCAATCAGGTGGCGTATCAGGTGATGGGGCACGATCTGGCGATTTGTATGGCGGCGGAAGCGGGCCAGTTGCAACTGAACGCCATGGAGCCATTGATTATTTACAACATTCTGGAATCCATGCGCTTACTCAAGCGCGCCATGATGATGCTGGACGAGCGTTGCATCCGGGGCATCACGGCCAATCGCGATGCATGTGCCGATATGGTTCACCGCTCCATCGGTTTGGTGACAGCACTGAATCCTTATATCGGTTATGAAAATGCTACGCGCATTGCCAGCAGGGCACTGAAGGAAAATCGCAGTGTGATTGACTTGGTGGAAGAAGAAGGTCTGCTGCCCGCAGATGAATTGCGACGTATTCTGGAGCCGCGACGTTTGGTTAATGCAATACCGGACACCGGGGCCTGGTGAGTGACCAGGTATGCTCAGGGGAGATCCAACAACGGCTGCGCTCACTATGACGGCGATTAATAATCGTCCTCTCATTGTTCGTGATATTGCCAGATGTCTTCCCGAAGGAACCGATCCTGAATGTCATCGTGCTTCAATGTGTTTTGTAACTAATTAATAAACAAGAAGATATTCTGTTATCCTGCAGTTTTTATGTATGGATGACCAGGTATTTATGGCCAGCTTCTCGACCCATCTCGGTGGGGCTGCAACCGTCAGCGCGATGGCCTCTTCCTTGTTGGTGATTGCCAACTGGGTTTCTTTTCCTGAAGCTCTTGTCTTGTTTCTGCTGGGGATGTTTGGCGGCATTTTACCGGACATCGATTCCGATTCTTCCCGGCCGGTTGTGTGGGTATTTAACTGCCTTGGATCGTTGGCCGCTGGACTGACCCTGTGGCTTTTGCTTCCTCATGTCTCATCCAGCTGGACGTCATTGGCGGGTGTTTGGGCAGGAATGGCGCTGTCCTACTCCCTGGCTGGGCCAGTCGCAATGCAGGTGTTTTTTCGCTACACCGTGCACCGAGGGGTTATTCACTCGTTGTTGGCTGCTGTCTTTTGCGGTTTGCTGGCGGTTGTGGTGATCGATCAATTGTTTGAGCGCAGTGCCGATTTTTGCTGGTTTGGTGGCGGCTTTGTCACTGGCGGCTTTATTGTGCACTTACTGCTGGATGAACTTTATGCCGTGGATTTCAACGGCATGCGGTTGAAAAAATCCTTTGGTACAGCCATCAAGCCGGTCAGTCTGGATAACTGGCAGGGTACGATGATACTGGTGATCGCCTGTAGTGTGCTGTATCAGGGAACGCCTGCTCCGTTGCGGCTGGCGTTACCCGTCCAATACCTTATGGGGAATCTGCTGAGTCAGCTACCGTTAGTCGGACGGTTACCACAACGTCTACAGTCGCAGACAGAAACTGGCGTATTGTACTTTCCTCGCGACTGAGAAGCGATTCGCGGATCAACTACTCAGACGCCGGTTATATTCATGGATGTCATCAACGTCAACTGCCCTGGGCAAGGAGGCCACTGTGTTCCCGTTAGTAATACTCCGCCGTGTATCTGTATTGTGTCTGGTGCTGTTTATTGGCGCCTGTTCGCAAGAGGAAGCACCGGCTCAATCGACCGCCTCGTCGGATAAGCCAACTGCTAGCGGCGCGGCCGCCTTGGCCAATTACAGCGCCGACCTTCAGCAAACCTCGGTATCCGGGCTGTCGTCTGGCGCCTTTATGACGTCCCAGCTTTATATGGCTCACTCCGACATCATGGTCGGAGCAGGGGTGATTGCTGGTGGCCCTTACCTCTGTTCTCGCTCCTGGCCAATGGCGGCTCCGGCACTGACGGCGACCACCACCTGCATGAATCCGCCCTCTGAGTCGTTGGGGCCAAATCTGGCGCGATTGCTCACGCTTACCCGAGAACTGGCCGAGGAAGAGAGTATCGACCCGCTGGCCAATCTGAAGGATGATCGTTTTTATCTGTTCAGTGGCCTCAGCGATGACACGGTGGTCAGTCAGGTGGTTGATGCCACCCGTGACTACTTCCTGCAGCTGGGCGTGCCTGCCCAGCAAATTCTCTACAGCAACCAGATTAACGCTGGGCACGCCATCATTACCAATAATGACGACGATACCGACTGCGCCATCACGCAATCACCGTTTATCAACAACTGCCAATTTATGCAGGCCACCCGCATTCTGTCGTATCTGTACATGGACGCCAATCCGCCCGCCCCGACAGCCAGCGGTGAGCTGATTGCGTTTGACCAGCGGCCATTTCTGGTGGGAGAGCTGACCAGCATGGCGGATACCGGCTATGTCTACGTGCCGGAATATTGCCAACAGCACAGCAATTGCCGCATTCATGTTGCGGTTCACGGCTGTAAGCAGTCTTATGAAGAAATTGGCGATGCCTATATTCGTACTACTGGCTACAACCCTATGGCCGATACCAACCGATTGATCGTGCTTTATCCGCAGGTGAACGTCTCAGATTTGGCACCACTGAATCCGCTCGGCTGTTGGGATTTTTGGGGCTATTCCTCGGTGGATATTTTTCAGCCGGATTTCTATAGCCGCGACGCGCCACAAATAAAATCGATCTACGCCATGATCCAGCGGCTGGCCGAGGAGCAAGAAGAGTAGCCGGAAGTTGTGACAGGGTAGCGGGTGCTTGTGTGTCGGGCAGCTGCGAAATAACAGCCCCGATTTATCTGTGGGTGCAAGGCCTCTTATTGTAGCTACTCAACCTGCGAGACCGTTTTCAGCCGTTGAACAAACCGTGCTGGTGGTTGGTTTGCAAACAGAGTTCTGATTACCAACCAGGCCGGTTACTGTGAATGCCTGATTGATAGGAACTGACTGTATCCAACTGACTGGCACGGCGTATTCCGCGATGTCGTGCGGCTACTTAACCCCGGTGATACCAATCAGCTGGATGTGGTTGCGAGCGTGGCCAGCAAAATACTCTGGGCGCGGATGGTTTCTTCACCCTCGACGGGTTGGAGACGAACATAGCGGCCATCCGACTGCAGCACCCAGGCCTGGCTGTTGTCCAGCATATAGGCTTCCAGCTCCGATTTGACCCGATCTTTCAGTTTGTTGCTTTCGATCGGGAAGGCGGTTTCCACCCGATTCAACAGGTTACGTTCCATCAGGTCGGCACTGGCGGCATACACTTCGTCCTTGCCGTTATTGAGGAAGTAATACACCCGGGTGTGCTCCAGGAAGCGGCCAATAATCGAGCGCACTTCAATGTTCTCAGAAACACCGGGAATCCCTGGTTTGAGACAGCACATGCCGCGAATGATCAACTCTACCTTCACGCCAGCCTGCGAGGCCTTGTAAAGCGCCCGGATCAGTTTTGGTTCGGTCAAGCCATTGGCTTTCAGGCGGATCAGTGCCGGATGGCCTGCTTCTGCATGAGCCCGTTCCCGTTCAACCAGTTCGATCAGTTTTTTGTGCAGTGTGAACGGTGCATGAAACAGCTTCTTTATTTTTAATGCGGCGCCCATGCCGGTCAGTTGCTGGAACACGGCGGCGACGTCTTCACCCATGACATCATTGCTGGTCAGGAAGCTGTAGTCGGTGTACGCCCGTGCGTTGCCAGCGTGGTAGTTGCCGGTGCCGAGGTGCACGTAACGTTTGTAGCGGTCTTCTTCTTTACGCACAATCAGCATCATTTTGGCGTGAGTCTTGTAGCCGACCACGCCATACACCACCACGGCACCGGCTTCCTGCAGGCGGTTGGCGAGGTAGAGGTTTTCTTCCTCATCAAAGCGCGCACGCAGTTCAATAACAACCGTGACTTCCTTGCCATTGCGGGCGGCATCCACCAGTGCATTAACAATTTCAGATTTGGCACCCGTGCGGTACAGCGTCTGTTTGATCGCTCGCACTGCGGGGTCTTTGGCGGCTTCGCGCAGTAGGTCAACGACGGGTGTAAAGGATTCAAACGGATGTAGCAGCAGCGTATCGCGCTCGCGCATGCTTTCGAAAATACTCTTCTTGAACTTGATGTTCTTGGGCAGCCCAGGCGTAAAAGGCGTGTACTGCAAATCTGGGCGATTGATCTGGCCAATCACTTCCATCATCCGGCCCAGATTCACCGGGCCATTGACCATGTACAGGTCGTTGGCCTCCAGGCTGAATTTGTGTAACAGGAAGTTCACCAGCTCGGACGGGCAGTTATCCGCCACTTCCAGACGCATCTCTTCGCCAAAGTTGCGTGAGTGCAGCTCATCTTCAAGGGCAGAGGCGAGGTCGTTGGTGCCGTCTTCGTCAATCTCCAGATCGGCGTTGCGGGTAACCCGGAACTGGTAACAGCCCTTGACTTCCATGCCAGGGAACAGCTCATCGGCATGTTCGTGAATCATGGACGACAGGAAAATAAAATGATCACCGCCATTCGTCAGATGATCTGGAATACGAATAATACGCGGCAGCGAGCGCGGTGCCGGAATAATCGCCAGCCCGGTTTCACGACCAAAGGCATCCTTGCCATCCAGCTCAACAATAAAGTTCAGACTCTTGTTCACCAGACGCGGGAACGGATGGGAAGGATCCAGCCCGATCGGACTGATCAGCGGCTGGATACTGTCGCGGAAATAGCCTTCCACCCAGAGCCGTTGCTCTTCGGTCCAGTCACGGCGGCGTTGGAAGTGGATATTTTCCTGTTCCAGCGCTGGCAGAATGGTTTCATTGAGAATCCGATACTGACGTTCAACGGTGTCGCTGCAGAGGGTATGAATAGCGCTCAGCACCTGTTGTGGGTGCATACCGTCAGCCCCTGCCTGTTCGCGGGCGAAGGTCAGCTGCTGGGTCAGGTTGGCGACTCGGACTTCGTAAAACTCGTCCAGATTGCGGCTGAAAATACACAGGAAAAACAGCCGATCAAGCAGTGGGTGGCTTTCATCCAGTGCCTGCTCCAGCACCCGGATATTGAACTGTAAATGGCTCAGCTCACGATTGAAGTAATACTCACTGCTACTCAGGTCGATACTTGCTTCGGTTGTCTGTACGTCGCTCATTCTGCTTCCTTAAGCATTGATCCACTCTGCGTATTGTTTGGCGTAATAGGTAAGAATGCCATCGGCACCGGCACGTTTCATGGCGGTGAGGGATTCGACCATAACGGCGTGATCATCCAGCCAGCCATTCGCCACTGCCGCTTTGTGCATGGCGTACTCACCGCTGACCTGATAAACGAAAGTTGGGGCGCGGAATTCATCCTTGATGCGGCGAACGATATCCAGATACGGCATGCCCGGCTTGATCATCACCATGTCGGCACCTTCAGCCAGATCCATGGCCACTTCGTGTAGCGCTTCATCGCTGTTGGCCGGATCCATCTGATAGGTTTTCTTGTCGGCTTTGCCGAGGTTGGCGGAAGAACCGACAGCATCGCGGAAAGGGCCATAGTAGGCCGATGCATATTTGGCGGAATAGGCCATGATGCGGGTGTTTACAAAACGATCTTCTTCCAGCGCAACGCGGATATCACCAATGCGGCCGTCCATCATATCGGAAGGAGCGACAACGTCGGCGCCAGCTTCGGCATGAGACAAAGCCTGTTTCACCAGCGTATCGACGGTGCGGTCATTCAGTACATAGCCATCCTGATCAATGATGCCATCCTGGCCATGGGTGGTGAACGGATCCAGGGCAACGTCGGTAATCACACCCATCTCGGGCACGGCATCCTTGATCGCCCGCACAGCGCGTTGAGCCAGACCATTAGGATTAAATGCTTCTTCCGCCAATTCGGACTTGGCACTGTTCGGCGTTACCGGGAACAGGGCAACCGCCGGGATACCGAGCTGGTACAGGTGCTTGACCTCGGCGACCAGCAAATCAACGGACAGGCGTTCGATACCTGGCATGGAAGCAATCGCTTCACGTTCCTGATGGCCTTCGAGCACAAACATCGGGTAAATCAGGCTATCGGTCGTCAGCTGGGTTTCGCGCATCAACCGACGGGAAAAATCATTGCGGCGCATACGACGCAGTCGAGTTTCTGGAAACATGCGTTGAGAGTCAGTGAAGGCCATGATGTGCTCCTGAGTTACCCGTGAAAAAACAACCCGGATTGTAGCTCGCTTTGGCCGGGGCTGGTGACTTTATCCTGGAGGATAGCGCCGAATTCCGAACCTGAATCAAAAGACGGGCAGCCTAGATCAAAAACATGACGGTTTTGCGGCAATCAGAAAGGTTGTTATTGGTATTTCTGTTCCAGCCGATTGATCACGTCGTCGGCCACCCGCAGGCTGGACAGCAGGTCGAGCAGGTTGTATTCCAGATTGACGTTGAGGTGAGTGGCCTGGCCGTTGAAGAAATCGGGGTTGTTGCCTTCAAATTTGAGGCTGAGGTTAAGTGAACCATCGGGTTGGTAACGCACGCCGGAGCTGAGCTCTTTGAAATGAAAATTTTCCAGTAATTGCATTGCCAGGGCGACACTGGGGTCACTTTGTTTGAGGGCTTCACTGGCATCGGTTTGATAGCGGATAGTGCCGCCGGGGGCGCGGGCAAACAGATTGCCTCCCGGAATACTGGGGCCTTGTTGAGTCAATACAATTGGCAGTACGCCATCGAGCAGGCCATCGGCTTCCAGTTCGGCGCTGGGTTCCAGCTGCGCCAGGCTGGCCAGCTGTAATTGGTCAATCGCAATGCCGAAAGAGTTGATTTCCTTGCGGCTGTCGTACATGACCGCCGGAATGTAAATACGACCCCCCAGCAGGCGGGTATGCAGCTCGCGGATGTCGGCGCTGGCCCAGCTGAAGTCGTGGGCGAGGGTGACGTCTGCTCTGGCCAGCAGGTCGGTCATTTCGACCCCGGTGTTGAGAGTGTCGCCTCCCACCTGGCTGTTGATCTGATAATTACCCTCACTGCCCGGCCGCATCGCCATTAAAAACTGCCAGTTGTCCAGGGTGATGCGGTTGTCGTAGACCAGGCTGATATTGTCGCCACGTAGCATGATGTCGGGCTGGAAACGTTGCTGCTCAAGGTTCCAGTCAACCCAGCCCTGACCCGACAATTCGCCGCTGAGAATATCGACGCCGGTCAGGTCGGGCATGCTGTTCAGCCCCAGTTTGTTCCAGACAATACTGCTGTTGAGGAGCTGAAATTGCCAGGAACCGGCACCGGATTCGAGTTGGTGCTGGAGTTGGCTACGCAGCTGCAACTCGCCGTTGCCCAGGCGAATCTCGGGATTGGCAGTGAGCTGCGTAGTGGCGACGTTGTAACGAATATCGGCGCTCAGTCGAGCATCTGGCAGCGGCCATTGCTGCCACTGTGATGGCCGAAGTAATAGCCGCAGATGGCACAAGGGTTGTACCAGATCGACGGTGCAGCGTAGTTGTGAGGCGCCGGTACGAATAATCCGCTCTGGTTGTTGCAGTGTCAGCGGATCGAGGTCAAATGCCAGCTCGGAGAGCGGCGTAAAAGGTGTCTCGAGTTGATTGCTGTCCCAGGTCGCGCCAAAACGGCCGCTTTGGCGGATGTGTAAGGCGGCGACGCGCCACTGTTCAATCGGTTGCGGACTGGCGTTGAAGGCGGTGTCGTCGAGGTGAAGGGTCAGTGGGCCGGTACGATTGAGTGTGAGTTGCAAGTGACTGGTCATATCCCAGGCACTGGTAATGGCAGCGCTGCGCAGGTTGCCCTGGGCGGCCAGCTGAATCTGTGCGGTTAGCATGGGCTGGTCGGTCGTGCTGACGCGATTCCAGTCCAGTTGCAAAGGCAGATTGGCGGTGCCATCCAGGTGTTGTTGATCCTGATCTTGCTGAAAACGCAAGGTGGGGCTGGCACTGGCATGGCACTGAGACAGTAACGGGTTGCACTGTATCTCTGCTTCCCAGGGGCCGATATCCAGGGTCTGGTTTGGTAGCTGAAGCCGGATGGCGGGGCCACTCAGTTGGCTGTGCCAGGCATCTTGCTGATGTTGTAGCTTGAGCTGCCATTGCCTGGAGAGGGTGTTGGCGGTGGCTTGGGTTTCGATTTGCAGCTCTGGCAGATCACGACGGATCAGGTGCTTGCCGGGTGCCATGGTTAACCGGGTGACCGCTTCCAGTTGCAGGTCTTGTGGCAAGCGAAAACGATTGTTAACGGTCAGGGTCGCGGTGGATTCCAGTGTATCAAGGGTCGCCAGCACCGGGTGAGCGGTGAACATCTGGCGTATTTCTGGCGGCAGGCGATAGGCCTGACGGGACAGCTCGGGCAGTATCAGTACTTGTCGTAACTCGGCTCGAGTGGTGGTTGCATCCTGTTGCAGTTGGATAAACCAGTGCGCCAGCAGGGTGGACTGATCGGATATCTGCGCCAGTATCTGGCCATTGGCCAGCAGCTGCAGATTGAGGTTCCAGGGTGGCGCGGGTGGTACGTCGGCGGTGATCTGGGTAGCCGGGAACGGCGTCAACTGACCGAGCAACTGCCAGTGTTGCGCATTCAACTCGACAGCTAATCTGGCCTGCAGCAGGGGGTGATCGAGTTGCAGTGTCTCAATGCTGATGTCTTTGATCGGCAGATTTGTCAGTAGCTGGTTCAGTGCTGGCAACTCGATCCATTCATTGTCCAGCTGTGCGCGGGCGGCGGCTTCGGTGCTGTTGGCTTGGGCGGCAGCGAGGCGGGTACTGGTACTGCCAAACACAATGTGCAGCTCGCGGATACGCAGTTGCTCCAGCTGACCGCCGAGCAAGCCCAAGGAATCGTATTGCAGCGAGCCATCCAGCAGCGCAAGAGTGGTGCCGTCAGCCAGCCGGGCAGTGAGGTAATCCAGTTCGAGTTGATGCCATTGCAGGGTTTTTATCTGCCAGCTGACTTCGATTCCGGTGATTTGTTGCACCAACGCCGGAAGCCACTGGTTGGCAGCGGATTTCACCAGGGTTGGCAGCGACACCAGAACAACAAGCAGCAGGCACACGATCAGCAGCCCGAATGCCGCCAGGCCCCGGCTGAGCCAGGTAAGCGTGATCCGCCAGCCGCTCGGGGGCCGGGTACTCATTACTGCGCGGTCAGGGTTTTAACGCCCTCATCGGTGCCTAGCAACAGGGTGTTGGCCGGACGCATGGCGAACAGACCGTTGGTGATCACGCCGGTGATCTGGTTCAGCTGTTTTTCCAGCGTGATGGCGGCATCAATACGGAGGTTGTAGACATCCAGAATTTGACCGCCGTTGTCGGTGATTACACCATCGCGATAGACCGGATCGCCACCGAGTTTGACGATTTCCCGTGCCACATGGGAGCGGGCCATGGGAATCACCTCAACCGGTAGCGGGAAGCTGCCCAGGGTATCGACCAGCTTGCTTTGGTCGGCAATGCAGATGAAGTGGCGGGCGACGGCGGCGACGATTTTTTCACGGGTCAGCGCCGCGCCGCCGCCCTTGATCATCTCCAGCCGGTGGTTAATCTCATCGGCGCCATCAATGTAGTAGTCGATGCTATCAACGGCGTTCAGATCGTAAACCGGAATGCCATGCTCGCGCAGGCGTTGGGCGGAGGCTTCAGAGCTGGCGACGGTGCCATCAAACAGATGTTTGTGCCGGGCCAGGGCATCAATAAAGCAGTTGGCGGTAGAGCCGGTGCCAACGCCGACAATGGTGCGTTCTTCAAGGTGAGGCAGAAGATATTGTGCTGCGGCGTCACCGACGGCTTGTTTGAGTTCGTCTTGAGTCATGTTGATTCCGTATGTCCAAGTGGTGCGGGTCGTGCTTAAACGGCACCCATTATAGAGCGCTGTGCGTTACAATGCCTGGCTTCATTCTTCCTTGCCAGGCAATCCGGTCTGGCCTTGCTTCAGGATTGGCCACTTCATGTTGAACGAGTATCTGAAAAAAATCCTTACCTCGCGGGTTTACGATGTTGCCATCGAGACGGCGCTGCATATTGCCCCATTTTTGTCAGAGCGACTGGGTAATCAGATCTGGATCAAACGTGAAGACCAGCAAGGTGTGTATTCCTTCAAGATTCGTGGTGCCTACAACAAAGCGGCACAGCTGACCGAAGAAGAAAAAGCCCGTGGTGTGGTGACGGCTTCGGCGGGTAACCACGCCCAGGGACTGGCATTAGCAGCCCGTGATCTGGGGTTGAAAGCCGTGATTGTGATGCCCCGCACCACGCCGGAAATCAAGGTGCGCTCGGTCAAGGCCAAGGGGGCCAAAGTGGTGCTGCATGGGGATGCCTTTGACGATGCCTTTGCCTATTCGCAAAAGCTGGTTGCTGAGAAAGGCATGACGTATATCCATCCGTACGATGACCCGGATGTGATTGCCGGACAAGGCACCATCGGTATGGAAATTCTGCGACAGATGCAACAACCCGTGGATGCGGTGTTTATTCCGGTTGGCGGTGGTGGTCTGGTGGCCGGTGTGGCCGCTTACATCAAGGCGCTCAAGCCGGAAGTTCGTGTCATCGGAGTCGAAAGTACCGAGTCTGCCTGTCTGGCGGCCGCGCTGGCGGCGGGCAAGCGTGTCACCTTGCCGGAAGTGGGGATTTTTGCTGATGGCGTTGCTGTGGCCACCATTGGTGAGCATACCTGGGCGATTGCCAAGGATTGTGTTGATGAGGTGATTACCTGTACGCCAGATGAAATTTGTGCCGCGATCAAGGATGTCTTTGATGACACCCGAGCCGTCTGTGAACCCGCCGGGGCACTGGCGATTGCCGGGGTGAAAAAGTACGTTGAGCGCGAAGGCTGCGAAGGCCAGAATCTGGTGACCATTCTGAGTGGCGCTAACGTCAACTTCGATCGCTTGCGCTATATCTCGGAAGTGGCAGAAATCGGCGAAGGTCGTGAGATCATTCTGGCGGTCACCATTGCCGAACAGCCTGGCAGCTTCCAGCGCTTTTGCTCGTTACTGGGAAAGCGTCCGATCACCGAGTTTAACTACCGTTACGGTGATGATGACAAGGCGCGTATTTATGTTGGCGTCAAGGTTGGCCCTGAGCCAGGTGCGCGGCAGGCCCTGCTGGCGGAGTTGCAGGCGGACGGTTACCCGGTACTGGATCTGACCGATGATGAAATGGCCAAATACCATATTCGTCATATGGTCGGGGGTCATGCGCCCGCTGCGGTTTATGACGAACGCCTGTATCGATTTGAGTTTCCCGAGCGTCCGGGGGCGTTGTTGCTGTTTCTGAAAACCCTGGGCAAGCGCTTTAATATTTCGTTGTTCCACTACCGTAACCACGGCGCGGCCAGTGGCCGGACGCTGGTGGGGTTGCAGGTGCCGGAAGAAAAGCTGGCCCAGTTGCACGGTTATCTGGATGAACTTGGTTACCCCTACTGGGACGAGAGCGACAATATGGCCTACCAGTTGTTTTTGCGCTGATTCAGTGGTCAGTGCTGAATATCCGGGCTCAAGCGGGCCCGGTCTGGTGGTACTGTCAGGCGCTGGCCCTGGTTGAGGTGCGTGGTGCAGGCGACTCGCAGCAGTGAGGCAAAGTTACCGACCTCGCCTCGCCGTGTAATCACTTCGCGGTGAATGCGGCTTAGAAACGTACCCAGTGACAGCTCCGCATCACTGGCGATGTCTTCCAGCAAATGCCAGAAAACCGCCTCCAGCCGAATACTGGTGACAACACCATCCAGGCGGATGGAACGGGTTTTTAATTCAAACAACTCAGGTTCGGCAGCGGAATAAATTTCACACATATCGCCTCCTCTGGCACCGGCCAAATTCAGAATGCCCTGCGGATATGGCAGGGCGTATCTGGACGATTCTAGCGGGTTTGGCCAGAAGGGAAACTCACAACGCCATTAGTAGCTGATTAAATTGAGCCAACCATGACGGATGAGCAGGCCAGGCCGGAGCGGTCACCAGATTGCCGTCGGTAACGGCTTCGGTCACCGCGATATTGGCGTAAATACCACCGGCCATCGTAACTTCTGGCGCGCAGGCGGGGTAGGCGGAAATCGTACGCTCACGAATAACATCTGCCGTGGTCAGAATCTGGGCGCCGTGGCAAACGGCCGCAATCGGCTTGTTGGAATCTGCAAAGTGTTTGACCATGGTGATCACGTCGCTGTTCAAGCGCAGATATTCCGGGGCGCGACCACCGGGCAGTAGCAGGGCGTCGTAATCCGCCGGGTTGAGGCCCGCAAAATCAGCGTTCAGCGCAAAATTATGGCCTGGTTTCTCCGTATAGGTCTGGTCGCCTTCAAAGTCGTGAATGGCCGTTTTGATGATGTCGCCTGCGGCTTTATCCGGGCAGATTACATGCACTTCGTGACCTACCATCTGCAATGCCTGAAAGGGCACCATCAGTTCGTAGTCTTCAACAAAATCACCGGCAATAAACAGTACCTTGGCCATGAGTCAGTTCCTTATTGTTATCTGGAATTGTTATCTGGACTGTCGTCACAACGACGACGGGCTTTTACTTTAAGGGCTGGTTAACGGCGGTGGGTAACAGCGGAGTACTACATGATGATGCCATGCTGGATGGCCGACATCCCGGATGCGGCAATAGCGGTAGTCGGAGTCGGTTTGCCGCTGGCTGATATTACAGCCGTCCCTTGCTGTACAGTTCTCTGGCTTGCTGTTTCTTGCGTTCGCTTTTTCGCAGTAATACATAAAACACCCCGGCTCCGCCGTGCTGCGGTTGGGCGGTATGGTAAGCCTGGACGTCATCAATCTGCTCCAGCCAATGCACCAGGTAGCTTTTTAATATTGCGGAATCACCTTCACTGCGTTCACCTTTACCGGGTAACACAATCACACTGCGAATGTCGTGTTCCATGCAGTCCTGCAGGAAGCGGAATAGCTGCCGGCGGGCCTCTTCTACCGTGCGGCGATGCAGGTCGAGACGTGCCTCGCTTTCATATTTTCCCAGACGTAACTTGCGAAATACGCCATCCTGAATCCCTGGACGTTTAAAGCCAACGACATCGTGTGGGCCAATACGTTTGATGTTGCTTGTCTGTAAATAATTGGGGTCGCGTTTGGGGCTGTCATCAATGGCTGCAAGGCGGCGTGCCTGTTGTGAGGCCAGTGTAATATCCCCCTTTCGCAGAGCGACTTTGGCTTGGGTTTGCAGGGGTTTGACGTCTTGCATCTCCTGGAAAAACGTATCGTCGTGATCGGTCATGGGGCTGCGCTCTAACGAATGTTCCCACCTATAATAACCAGTATTGGTGCTGGGCGGTAACCGGGTGGACGGATTCAGGTATGGATACTTGCAGATGAACTGTGACAATTCTTTGCTCAGGCTCACACATCCAGGACGGTGAGATGTCTCAATGTGATATATCGTTGAGCGGCTTATAAATAAGATTGCAGAAGGCATGACATGAGAATTTTACGACAATGGTTGCTTCTGATCAGTCTGCTGCCCGTGCTGGGCTTTGGTATGGAAGTTTGTGCGTTTGAAGGGCCTCATCGGGTGATGGACTGGTCGGAGTTGCTTGATCTCAACAGCAAACAGCAGGCTGAAATAGCACGTATTGAAACCGGCTTTCGACAGCACTTTCAGCAACTGCGTGACGAATCTATTCCACGCTGGGGGCAGGGGTTTGACGAGCAGCAATGGCTCAAGCAACGGGCGCAAGAGCGTGAATTGGAAGTCGGGATGCGAAAGCAGTTGCAGCAGGTACTGACTGAGGCTCAGCGTTTGCAAGCGGATACCATTGTGCAGCGCTTTCACCGCAAAGCGACCGCAGAAATGCTGGAGCGTATGGTGCAAGAGTTGGCGCTTTCTCCGGCTCAGTGGCAACGACTGGAACACTCGCAGGCTGCCATTACGGCTGATTTTGATTGGCCGATGGATCATAGTCAGATGGAAGCCGCTCGGATTGGAATAGAAAAGCTGTTGAGTAATGTTCTGACGCCAGAGCAGCTGGCGGAGGTTCAGCAACAACAACGACGGCGTGAGAAAAGGAAGCGCTGGCCGAAACCGGAAGATTTTCGGGATGGCCCTGGAAAAGGTGGTGCAAGATTGCCTTGGAATTTACCTTCGCCGCCTGAACCCTCAGCCAAACCGGATCGATGCTTTGACGAACCGGCAGGCAATAGCAAGTTCTGCCAGCAATCCGGGAGCGACTATCCGGAATGGCCCGCCTGGGAGCCAGACCGGTCATGATGGTCTGGCTCCGGCGTATCCTCAGAAGCTGTATACGAGGGTAACGCCGAATTCCTTGTCCAGATTCTTGTTTTCTTCGGGAACCTGATCAACGTATTTTATTTTATAAGTCAGCTTGGTGGCCAGTGAGCCATTGATCTGGCTTTTCAGGCCGGTTTCGCTTTTATAGGTGCTGTTGTCACCACCCATTTCCGCGCTGGCGGTTTGGGTAAAGACGGTGCCCTTGTTGATTTTCCAGCCATATTTCAGTACCAGCCGGGCAATACCCTGATCTTTAATCTCGCCAGAGTTTTCCAGCTTGTCACGGTTGTAACCGGGGCCAGCTTCGAGATCCAGTTTCATGGTGTCCAATTCGATGACCCGGTAACCGTAGCCAATCGAGACGGTACTTTGATAGGTAAAACCGGAAAAACGCGCCCGTTCCTGATCGGCGTGAATGGCCAGGTAGGAGTGTTCGCCGAAGTTACGATCAAACTGCACCGAGCCGTAGTAGGTTTCCTTGGAGACGGTGCCATCTTCCTCGCTGGTCAGAGCCTCAAGGCGATAGTTGGTATCCCAGTCGATACCTTTGCGCCACAAGGCGAACTTGCCATTCAAACTGCTGGTCTCGGTATTGCCGGAGGTAGTAATACTGCCCAGCTCGGCAGCTCCTCCCCAAAAGGGTGGCGTCTTTTCTGCGTCTGATGCCTGGGAGTGTGCGGCGAGAGCCAGTAAAGTCAGCGCCAGGGCCTGTTTGATCATGGATATCTCCGTAAGAGGCGTAGCAATTTAATGCGGCAGGGTAACGGCGCATGTTTGACAATTCAACCTCAGAAACGGCGTTTTCGTCATGGGTGCTGACGGGGTGATTTTACGGGAGGGGGCATATTGACCAGGCTTATTTCGACAGCTTTTGCGCTAAGTGGAGAAGGCTTGGGCCTGCAAGAAACGAAATGACCAATGCGGGCGGCCACGCCAGCCCCCAGGCTTTCATCCAGAGTGCAAAAAAATGACTGGAGTAGCCGAGGTTGATATATAGAATCCAGCAGCTCATCAGCAGGCTGAGTACGCCGGACATCATGGTGCTGTGTATCAGTCTTAGTTTCAGGTGCATCGATAGGTTTCCGTAACGTTAGGAGAATGTGTCACTGGCAATTGTAAACCGTCATTATGCCGCCATGACGGGGCCGCAGTTGTAAACACTGTTGCGTGATCCTGCCTATTGCACAAAGGGATGGGGTAATACAGGACAAATATTACAAAAGTCCATATTGGTTATTGGATGTGCAGTTTATAGATGATTTCGACCTAATCCTTCATCATACGGATCAACCGATTTCTGTTACGATTTTGGCTACTTATCAGGCCTGTGTGTCAGGCGGAAGCGAGGGAAACAGATCATGCTCTATAACATGAATGCTCAAATGATGGACGCCATGCGGCCCATCCACATTCTGTCTCGAATGACCAGGCAGTTCCTGTATCAGCCTGTTAACCCTCTTAATTACGGCTGGACTTTTCGTACCATGCGAGCCTGGCTGGAAACCGTTGAGCGACTGACCGATTGTTATGAAACTCCGGCCTGGGGATTGGATACAACCGAGATTGGTGGTCGCGAAGTTGCCATAGAATACGATGTGATCGTTGATCGACCGTATTGCAACCTGCTGCATTTTCGTCGCGAAAAAGCGCCCGAAAATCAACCCAAGGTAATGATGATCGCGCCTTTGTCGGGCCATTATGCGACCTTGTTGCGGGGGACGGTACGGGAATTTTTACCTGATCACGAAGTGTACATCACCGACTGGAAAAATGCCCGTGATGTCCCCATGGCAGATGGCGCTTTTCATTTTGATGATTATGTCGACTACCTGATTGAATTCTGTCGTGCCCTGGGGCCAGACGTTCACGTGATAGCGGTGTGCCAGCCGTGTGTACCAGCTCTGGTGGCTGCCAGTCTGATGTCGAAGGATAACGACCCTTGTTTGCCAGCCAGTATGACGCTGATGGGTGGGCCTATCGATGTCCGTATCAATCCGACCGAAGTGAATGATTACGCCTCGGGCAAGGATCTTGAGTGGTTTGAAGATAACGTCATTTGTCGGGTGCCCCGTGGCTTTACCGGCCGTGGTCAGTTGGTGTATCCAGGGTTTATTCAGCTCTCCGGTTTTATGTCCATGAATATGGACTCTCACGTCAGTAAACACTTCAAGTTCTTTGCCGATCTGGTCAAGGGCGATGGTGAAAGCGCCGAAGGGCATCGGCTGTTTTACAATGAGTATCTGTCTGTAATGGATATGCCAGCGCATTATTATCTGGATACCATTCGTCGGGTGTTCCTGGATCAGGCGTTACCCAAAGGTGAAATGGATTACCGTGGCAGCAGGATTGATCTGGCTGACATCACTGATATGGCGATGATGACGGTTGAAGGTGAACTGGACGATATCACTGGTCGTGGCCAGACATCGTGTGCGCTGGATCTGTGTTCCGAGATTGCAGAGGATCGCAAGCAACATTTGGAAGCGGAAGGTGTGGGCCACTACGGCATTTTTAATGGCCGTCGGTTCAGGGAGATGATTGCACCGAAAGTGAAGGCATTTATTGCGGAGCAGCCAAAAAGAGCCAGTGAACATAAAGATCTTGCGGTTGTTGAGGCGGTAGAGCCGGTTGTTGAAGAAGCTACGCCGCAGCCAGCGCCTGTTGCTGCCATCAGTAAATCGTCGCCCAGTGCCAGTGCGCCAGAACCCGCAAGCGCCATATCACCACCTCCGGCTCGTAAGCCCCGTGCGCCAAGAAAGCCTGCTCCGAGCAAGCCAAAGACTGAAACTCCAGAGTAAGTGACGTTGCCGCTGGACGGCTCTTGCCGAATAGCGGCTTCTTGACGCCAGGGAGGGCAACGGCAGCATCCTTGCTACCAATTGTTATAAAAGACAAAAAAGGCCAGCGACTGGAGCAGTCGCTGGCCTTTTTTGTCTTGCATCGTCTGGGCGATAGCTGTCATGCGGCTATCGCCAGATCTGACTGACTAGCGTTCGATAGCCAGAGCGACACCCATGCCGCCACCGATACATAGGGTGGCCAAGCCTTTTTTGGCATCCTGACGAATCATTTCATGCAGCAGGGTAACCAGGATGCGGCAGCCAGAAGCGCCGATCGGGTGGCCCAATGCAATCGCACCGCCATTGACGTTGATTTTCTCGACATCCCAGCCCAGCCCCTTGTTGACGGAGAGAGCCTGTACGGCAAAGGCTTCGTTGGCTTCAATCAGATCCAGATCTGAAATTTCCCAACCCGCTTTTTCCAGACATTTCTTGGTCGCAGGGATCGGTCCAGTACCCATGATTTTGGGGCTCACACCAGCGTTGGAGTAGGCTTTGATGGTGGCCAGAACAGGCAAGCCCAGAGCGTCGGCCTTTTCCTTGCTGGCCAGCATGACAGCGGCGGCACCGTCATTCAGGGAGGATGCGTTGCCAGCGGTGACGGAACCATCACGCTTGAATGCCGCGCGCATACCTGCCAGTTTTTCCGCCGTCACGCCAGCGCGAGGGCCTTCGTCAGTATCAAAAATGATTGGATCACCTTTGCGCTGCGGAATCTCAACGGCGGTAATTTCATCTTTGAACTTGCCAGCCTCAATGGCAGCAATAGCCTTGGCCTGGGAAGCGGCGGCAAAGGCATCCTGCTCTTCTCGTGCGATGTTGTATTCGTCGGCGATATTTTCGGCAGTAACACCCATGTGGTAGCCATTAAATGCATCCCACAGGCCGTCGGAAATCATGGTATCTACCATGTTCCAGTCACCCATGCGTTGACCATTGCGGGAGTTTGGCAATGCGTGGGGAGCGTTGGACATGGACTCTTGCCCGCCTGCGATCACCAAATCGGCGTCACCGCAAGCGATGGATTGTGCTGCCAGATGCAGTGCTTTGAGACCTGAACCACAGACTTTGTTGATGGTCATGGCCGAGGTCGTTTCTGCCAGACCTGCCTTGATCGCACTTTGGCGGGCCGGGTTTTGTCCGCAGCCAGCGGTCAGTACATGACCCATGATTACTTCGTCGATTTGATCGTCAGCAACGCCAGTCTTGTTCATTAATGACTTGATGACCTGTGCGCCGAGCTCGACAGCAGACAGGCTGGCCAAGGAGCCGCCAAAGCTGCCGATGGCGGTGCGGGTTGCTGCAACTATTACTACGTCTGTCATGGACTCTCTCCGTCCTGGGTTGATAGGGGCTGTGCTATTGAGTATCACAGCCGGCGTGACAAGTGTATGACCAACGTCAGTTACCCGCCTAAGTCGGACAATCACTGCGGGGGTTGTCCTGAGATGTAGCGGATGCTCAGGGGTTCCCTGATGAGTGCTCTGTCGGGGAATTATTTCCTATTCGGTCGAGGGCGCCAACATCCAGTACCGGGGAGGCGTCGATGTGTTGCGCATCCATCATGTAGGCCACTCGCTCCAGAGAGCTGAGGATCATGGTCTGCTCCCATTCTTGCAAATCCTGGAATTGTCGGATGAAGCTTTCCTGCAGTGGCCGTGGTGCATTCATCAGTGCTTTGTGTGCCTCTTCCGTCAGGTGAACGTAAACCTTGCGTTTGTCACTGCTGCCGCGCTCCCGGACAGCGTATCCACGCTTTTCCAGGCGATCAATGATCGTCGTGACGGTGGCCTGGGACAGGCTGACCTTGCGCGCTACTTCGCCCACTGTCATGTCATCGTTGTGGCGCAGGGTCTGCAGAATCAGGAGTTGGGGCGCGGTTAGCCCTGACGTTTTGCTCAGTTGTTTCGAATGCAGATCAGTGGCACGAATAATACGTCGCAAGGCGACCAGGACTTCATCATAACGTTTCATGAGCAGCACAACTGTGGAGAGATCGGATGATTCTACCTTGCTGACAATGATTAGAGTATGAAGAAAATAGTTGTTGCCCGATTGTGGCGGATCTTACCGACGCGGCTATCAATGGCGCTGACACAGGTGGTGAGTAAAAGAACGAGTCAATAAAAGACTTGGCTGATCAAATTTCGATCTAAATATTGCTTAGGGTTGTAAGTATCTTGGTGAGCGGCTAAAATGCTTCGTGTACTAAATAAATGGTTGAGCCGTAATGAAGCATATTTTGGCTTCAGTAGGCGGTTCTAGAAAATGTGTGACTGATATATTGTCGGAAATGTCCGAAATTACCAATACAGATCAAAACAATATTCTCTTCCGGAAACCAAATTCCACTGATGGGAATCGGGTTTTCAAGCTTATCAATGAATGCAAGCCCTTAGATGTCAATTCAATGTATTGCAACCTTCTGCAATGCACCCACTTCCGGGATACCGCTATCCTGGCTGAATCACAGGGTCAACTGGCCGGGTTTGTCTCTGGCTACCGGGTGCCGGATCAGCCGGATGTGCTGTTTGTCTGGCAGGTTGCTGTTGCGCCTCATGCCCGTGGCCAGGGACTGGCCAGCCAGATGCTGACACGACTGATCGAGCAGCAAGGGCCTCTCATTCGTTTTGTTCACACCAGCATCACCGCTACCAATGAAGCATCCTGGAGTACCTTCCGCCGTCTGGCACGGGATCTGGGCGCAGAGCTGGCTACTGAGGTGATGTTTGATCAGCAACAGCATTTTGGTGGCGCGCACGCTACCGAGACCCTGGTCTCGATCGGGCCATTTGCCAAGACGGCTACGCCTTCACTTGAACCACTGGAAAAGCAATAAGGAGCACTGGATTATGGGTATTTTTAAAGACATTGAATCAAACGTTCGTGGTTACTGCCGTGCCTTTCCGGTGGTGTTCCGCAAAGCACATAACGCGACTCTGGTGGATGATCAGGGTAAAGAGTATGTCGATTTTCTGGGTGGTGCAGGGACGCTGAACTACGGCCATAATAACCCTGAATTCAAGCAGGCGCTGATTGATTACATCGAGTCTGATGGCATTACGCATGGTCTGGATATGCATACCGAAGCCAAGCGGGATTTTCTCGAGACGTTCCAGAGTCATATCCTTGAACCTCGTGGCATGGACTACAAGGTGCAGTTTACCGGCCCGACCGGCACCAATGCGGTGGAAGCGGCGTTAAAAATTGCCCGGATGAATACCGGTCGTCAGACCATTGTGTCGTTCACCAATGGTTTTCACGGTGTCACTCAGGGAGCGGCAGCAGTTACCGCTAACGGCTATTACAAAAAGGCCAACGGCATGCCAACGACGGGTGTGCAGTTTATGCCGTTTGATGGTTATCTCGGCGATTTCGATACGCTCAAGTATTTTGAAAAAGCACTGGAAGACGGCTCTTCTGGTCTTGGCCATCCCGCCGCAGTGATTGTGGAATGTATCCAGGGTGAAGGCGGTCTGAATGTCGCCAGTGCTGAATGGATGCGCGGCTTGCAGGCACTGTGTCGTCGCCATGACATGCTGCTGATTGTCGATGATATTCAGGCGGGTTGTGGCCGCAGTGGCACCTTCTTCAGCTTTGAAGAATTTGATATTCAGCCCGATATTATTACCCTGTCCAAGTCTCTTGGTGGTTATGGTCTGCCGATGGCCGTGGTGTTGCTGAAAGAAAAATACGACACCTGGAAGCCGGGTGAACACAACGGCACATTCCGGGGGAATAACCATGCCTTTGTTACGGCTCGCCGGGCGCTGGAAACCTACTGGAGTGATGATCGTTTTGCGACAGAGGTCAAACATAAGGCATTTTTGCTGAAAAACCGTCTGAAGAGTATCCAGGCACGACATGCTGGCGATTGCAAACATAAGGGTCGAGGCATTATGCAAGGTCTGGAGTTTGCTTCCGGCGAAGTAGCATCCGAGATTACCGAACTGGCATTCAGCCGGGGTCTTATTATCGAAACCAGCGGCTCCGATGATCAGGTGGTCAAGATTTTGACGCCATTAACCATTGAAGAGGCCAATCTCAATAAAGGTCTGGATATTCTGGAATCCTGTATTGACGAGGTGTTGGCTGAGCGACTCCGGGTTGCCAACGCTTCCTGACCCCTCTCATGGGTGGCCCGATCTCGTGGCCGCCCACCTCCGCACCCTCCCTATTTCAAAAAATTCAAGGTTATATCCATGATTGTTCGTACTCTGCAGGACTGTGACAACTCTGAACGCGCGATTGATGGCGGCACCTGGAAAAGCGTCCGCATGCTATTGGCTGACGATAACATGGGCTTTTCATTCCATATCACGACGATTTTCAAGGGCACCGAAACTCCTATCTGGTACAAGAACCATCTGGAGTCGGTGTATTGCATGAGTGGTGAAGGCGAGATTGAAACCTGTGCCGATGGCAAGGTGTATCCTATCAAGGCTGGCACTCTCTATGTGCTCGATCAGAACGACAAGCACTTGTTGCGTGCCACCACCGAGGATATGCAGATGGCGTGCGTGTTTAACCCGCCATTAAACGGCAAGGAAATTCATGATGATGATGGTTCCTACAAACTGAACGATGAACCTCTCTCGCTGTAAATCGGGGATATGGCATTACGTTCAGTCAGAATCTATCAGGAGATCGTTTTTACATGACACACAGTGTCGAAAAAATCGGCGGCACGTCGATGAGTCAATATCAACATGTACTGGAAAATATCTGGATGCGTCCGCGTTCGGTGAACGGTGCAGAAACAAGCCTGTATCGACGGATCTTCGTGGTGTCCGCTTACGGCGGGATCACCAATGGCTTGCTGGAGCACAAGAAAACCGGTGAAGCCGGTGTCTACGCCTTGTTTGCCGAAATGGATGATGGCCGCTCTTGGCAGTCGCGCTTGCAAGATGTACTGAATGCCATGCTGGCAGTGAACATGGGCATGTTCGGTACTGAAGGTCTTAACAACGATATGGTGCGCAAGCGTGCCGACCAGTTTATCTCCAGCCGCATGGCCGATGTGCGGGATTGTCTCGAGCATCTGGAAGCAGTGTGCAGCTTTGGTCATTTCCAGCTCGACGACCACTTGCATCGTGTCCGTGAAATGCTCAGTGCCATGGGTGAAGCCCACAGTGCCTACAACTCGGTGCTGTTGTTGCGTCAACACGATATCAATGCCCGGTTTATTGATCTTACCAACTGGCGTTCAGATACCCAGATGAGTTTTTCAGATCATATTCTGAAGGCGTTTCAGGGTGTCGATCTTGATAAGGAAATGCCCATTGTCACGGGTTATACCCAGTGTCGCGAAGGCTTGATGCGTACCTATGATCGTGGCTACAGCGAGATGACCTTCAGCAAGATCGCGACCATGACGGATGCCTGCGAAGCGGTTATTCACAAGGAATACCACTTCAGTACGGCCGACCCGCTGCTGGTGGGTGCAGACAACGTCAAGCCGATCGGCATGACCAATTACGATGTTGCTGATCAGCTGGCGAACCTGGGTATGGAAGCGATTCATCCTCGGGCTGCCGCCGGTTTGCGTAAAAAGAATATTCGCCTGATTGTACGCAACACCTTTGAGCCGGATCACCAGGGCACCGAGATACGCCGCGACTATTGCAGCAGTACGCCAAAAGTCGAAATCATCGCCGGAACCCGTAACGTCTGGGCGCTGGAAGTGTTTGATCAGGACATGGTCGGTGATGCTACCCACGGGCAGAAGATGGCCGATCTGGTATTTGAATCCGGCGTACGGGTACTGACCAAGGATTTTAACGCCAATACCGTGACTTTTTACCTGAAAGGTAACAAGCGTCGTATTAACTGGTTGATGGATCGCCTCCAGCAGGTTTACGCCGATGCCGATATTCGGGTTGAGAAACTGGCGATGGTCAGTGCGATTGGCAGTGATATGAAAGTGCCTGGCTTGCTGCAAAGTGCGGCGGGTGCCTTGTCTGATGCGGGAGTTAATATTCATTCAGTGCATCAGGCGATGCGTCAGGTGGATATGATGTTTCTGGTCAGTGATGCGGACTACGCTACGGCCGTCAAGGCACTCCATTCCCGGTTGGTCGAGCAGGCAGATATATGGCAACAGCAGCAAACAGCATAACGCATACGACGAGATTGCTGCTTCGGCTTGGCGCAGCAACCGGCCTCTGGCTGGTTGCTGCGTTTTGCTTTGCCGCACCCGAACCTGCCGCCGAGGATGTCTCAATATCCGCAGACGAAAAAGCAGCAACCACCATAAACCACCTGCAAGCACCGCTTTATACCGCCTTCACTGAACGCTATATCCTTGATGAAGTGAAAAACCTGCGCCAGATGCTCGCCGATGCACGGGTCGAATTTACTGAAAAAGTGGTGGAACGCGAGTTTCAGGTAGCTGATCGGGCACTGACCTACGCAACTGATACGGTGACCTATTTTTTCTACCTGATTGCCGGAGCCTCAACCTTATTGGTGCTGGTTGGCTGGAACTCCCTGCGCGACATCAAAGAGCGCGTGGGCGCCTACGCCAACGATGAAGTCAAACGGATTACCGACTCCTACGAAGCCCGACTGGACAAGCTGGAACTCGAATTACACAGCAAGTCGAAGCATATTGCTGCTACCCAGGAAGAGATCGAACTGACCAACGAAATACATTCGCTCTGGCTCAAAGCATCACAGGAAAGCAGCCCGCAAAGCAAGATAACCATCTATGATCAGATTTTGTTATTACGCCCGGATGATGTTGAAGCATTAACCTACAAGGCCGATGCCGCACTCTTGCTGGGGCAAGCGCAGTGGGCCAGCCGTCTGGCGAACAAGGCACTGGATATTGATCCGGAAAACAGTCACGCCATGTATCAGCGTGCCTGTGCGCACGCCGAATCGGGTTACATCGACGAAGCATTACAAGATCTGGAGCAGGCCATCAATCAATCCGAAACCCTGCGTTTGCAGGCCCGCGACGACAGCAGTTTTGCGGCGATGGCGGAACATGAGCAGTTCTTGATGCTGGTGTCTGGCTTGGCGCCCGAAGAGTAGTTTCTGTTGCTATTGTAGCAGACCGAAGGTTGGCAGATTTTGGTGCTCTTAAAGGGGGAGAACGGTTTTCCTTTGAGCGATTTTCAGCCATTATTAGTACAGTTGCATCTGATCTGACAGATACGCTGTTGCGTTGGATGCCTGACAATCCAACCAACACGGACAGTGAATATGATACGGTTTTCCTTAACGCCACTGGCATTCGCCATGGCGCTGGCTCTCACCGCATGTGGCGGCGGCAGTAGTGATAGCGATAGTGGCAGTGATGCTGGCACGGATACAGGTACGGATACAGGTACGGTTACCCGGGTCAGCCTGACCGGTCTGGCAGTCAAGGGCATTCTGACGGGCGCTGACATCACGGTGACCAGCCTCAATGGCAGCACCGAGTATGGCACGACGACGACGGATACGACCGGCCGCTATACTCTGGCAGAGATGGATATTCCATCCGAGGTGCCCGTCAAGGTCACCATGACCACCAATTCCTCTACCCAGGTCAAGTGTGACGCCGCAGGGGGATGTACCTGGGGAGGCAACAGCTACACCTTCGGCCAGTTCTATGACTACGACAATGCCGATTTCAAATTGACCGCCATTTTACCGTCTTATGGCTCCGAAACGGCCAAGACCCTGATGGTAACCCCGGTCACTCACCTGGCGGCGACCCGTGCGGCAGCGGCTTATCCCAGTGGCGCGACTGCGGCAGAAGTAACGGCGGTGAACAAGGCAACCGCGACTTTGCTGGGCCTGGATAACGTTGATATCACCAATACCTCTCCTGCCGACATCACCAGTTCAGACTCTGCCAGTGCCAATATTGATAGCCAGAAGTACGGTGCTATCGTGGCGGCCATTGCCACTGTTGCCAGCCGGAAAAATACCGATATTGCCAACGTCGTGAATAGCCTGGCAGCAGACTACAGCGATGGCGGAGTGGTGATTAATTCCAGCGATGAAAATGCTGTTGATCTGGAAGATGTCTTTGCTGGTGCCGCCGACGCGGCGGAAGAAGCGGGGACTAATCTGGGTGCTACCGGTGTGGCGATTGCTACCGAATACCATCTGGATGAACTGGAAGCCAGTGTCGCAGCAGCAGACGAAGAAGAAGTGGCTGAGGTGGTGGTTGAAGACGAAACCACCACCGAGCCAACCGAAGAGGAACTCAAAGCGCAGGCGGTGGCCGCTTCGATCAGCCTGATTGAGGATCTGAACAACTGGAATGATGCGATCCAGAGCGTGGATACCGACACTCTGGTGACCGCTCTGGATACCGAAGCGGCAGAAACTGATGCACTGGTGAGTGCAATGGCAAGCAAGGCAGATATCTTCCGTGGTTTTCAAGAGCTGGTGGTTGAAAGTGAGCTGTATGAAGACTGTTCCTGGTGGGATAGCAGCGACAACTGCCTGGAGTACGATACCTACGAAGAAACTCATCCGGGGGTGGTATTCCAGGCAACCGGCATCATGCTGCAGAACGTTGCCTTGGGTGCCTATATCGTGCAGAACTATAACGATTTGGATAGCACCGATAACGGTGATGGCAGTTTCACCATTACGGCAACCGGGTTGTTAGCCAGCGGTGTTGCTCTGCCCATTGTTGATTTTCTGGATGCCGACGAGGATGGCCAGCCAGACGATGGCAAAGACGTCAGCGTCACCTATACCACCACCACGCTATTTGGTGCCACCTATGTTGATGCCCTTAGCTTCTCCGGTGAAGGTGTTGGTGCCACGATTGATGATGGTTCTGCGATGACCGTGAGTATCGGCTTGAGCGGTGCCCTGACGGCGAACATCACTGCTTTTAATATGACGGGTCTGGAGGATGGCGAATCCTTCTCCGCCAGCGGTAGCCTCGGCCTGACTTTTGATTCTCTCGACAGCCTGACAGCCTTTGTTGAAACCGAAGCGATCGATGGCCTGAAAGACATGAGCATCCAGCTCGACAGCAGCATTGACGGCATCAGTGAATTGGCGGACGACACCGATTTTGCCCAGGCCAGTGCTGACCTGACCATTGATCTGGCAGTCAGCCGTGCGGTCGATGGCAGTGGTGACTACACGGGTGATCTGCAAGGTTCACTGGCAATGGGCGTATTACTGCAAAATGATGCTGGCAACGAGGACAAGATTGAAGGCACCCTGACGGCTACTATCGGTGGCTCTTCAGACGACATCAATGACCTTGAGAGCTGGTTTGTGGCTGACACTGCCGCCATCACTTTTGTTGGTGCGCTACAGGCAACGGATACTGACGGTAACGTGCTCACCTTCGACGGCAGTATCGGCATCGTACCGACGCTGGCTGATGGTGAAGATGCCGGAGTGGATCTGAACTTCGACGGTGCCGCCAAGCTGGTCAAGGCGAGTGGATATTCAAGCGCCTTTGCTGGTGCTATCGGCATCCGCGACGAAGCTATTCTCGCGGCCAATGGCTCGATCATAAAAGATGGTTATGACTCTCCGATCTATGTGCTCACCGCAGCATCGCTGTCGGGTGATCTGGAAGTGATTAATACGGCCGGTACCACCCGCTTGCATCTGTCCGGCTATATCGGTGCCAACAACCTGCAGGAAGTGGCGGCGTTGGCGGGCTTTGGTAATGGCCCGGTTGATCCTGGTTATGGCACGGTGATCGACAGCATTACCATCACCGGAGTGACGGTAAACTATCACGACGATAACTCTGTCAGCCTGACGTTTGAAAGTAACTACGACCCATCGTTTGCCAGTCTGTTAACCAATATGACCGGGTATGGCTGGACTGGGTATGTGTCTGACGGCAGTGCCTATATTCCATCCGAGACGCAGATTACGCTTGAAAATTGCGTTGGTGACACAACCGCTGGCTACGATTGTGACATCTATATTGCTGGTATCAGTGCTCAGGATGTCCATCTGGACGGTAGTGTCGATATTGATGATGCGACTGACTGGTGGGCAGCAGTGTCCGACAGTCTTTCTTATTATGAATATGCGTCAGCCTCTTTAACTGTTGCCGATCAGAATGGTGCACAAGCCTGGTTATACGGCTCTGAGTACGTTTATCTGGAAGACCTGTTAGCGGGTAATGCCGTTACGCTGGAGATTTATGTTGAAGGGGTCGATCTCTATGACGCCAGTGCTGAGGGCCGCATTCTGGATGCTGAAACCGCCGAGGCTTACCTCGAATACTCCGTTGCTCTGGAAGTTGATGCAGCCGCCATGGGTATGGACGATGCCAGTATCCGCCTGGTCGGTGAACGCACTGGCCTGGAAGACGGCATCGGCTTGCTACGACTGAAATATGGCAGCAACTCGATCACCATCAACCTGGATTCTGAACAGTTAACTACAGCGTCCGTTACTAACCTGAAAATCAGCAATGGTGATGTCACCATGACCATCGCCGCCACCTGTGCCTCTGGCGATGTCACGGCTCAGGGTATTGCGGCCTGTGACGGTGATCTGGAGTTTGCTGGCAACATCACCTCCGGCGGCTATGATGTGGGTACGCTGGAAGTCCGTAGTGGCTTGCCGGTATTCGTGTTCGACGATGGCAGCCAATACAATCTGGTGGTAACTCCCGCCTTTATGGTGGAACTGGCAACCGGCCAGTAACTGTCCGCTAGGTGTAAAAACAGGGAGCCAACGGCTCCCTGTTTTTTTGCCTGTTTTTTTTTTTATTGGTTTGTTTTTTTGTTATTGCTGGAATCAGCAACCCCCAAGGAAAGATCTATGACGATAAGGAACCGCCGGTGGTTGTTATGCCCGCTACTGATGCTGGCCGGAGCGACCCTTATTGGGCCGGTTCAGGCTGAGGACTGGCGTGTCGCCTACCGCCAGGATATTTACGCCTGGTCTGGTGCTATGGCGGTGGCGGAAATCACCAACGACTGGAACGGCACCCTGAAAGATGGCGATGACGGCTTTCTGTGGATGCAGGAAGTGGCAGCGGTCGGCTATGGCCCTTTCTCCATTGGCTACGTTTCTCGCCATCATGCCGAGTACGAATTCCCCAATGCGCTGGCGCGCGGTTTTTATTATGAGGCCAACGATGTTGCGCTGGATGATAGGTACGAAGTTGAGGCTGAAGTACGTGCCAGGCACTATCAGGGTGAAGGCCTGAGCCTGTCCTGGGACTTTGAATCTGCACGAGCCAATCAGTGGTCGATCACCCCGTCGATTACCTGGTTGCGTTTGTATCGGCTGATTTGGGGGGAAGTGAGTGGCACCATGAACTATCTGGATGCTGATCACTGGGGTGGTGATCTGGATGTGGATTATGGCTATACCGAAGATAAAATCCCGCCTGCCCGAGCGCTGGATGGGCGCTCGTACGGTGACCTTTACAGCCTTGATCTGGCGTTTCATTGGCGTTGGCAGAATTATCAGATCGATTATCAGGGCTACAATCTGTTGGCCAGGATCGACTGGCCGGATATGCCAGGGACGATAGCCAACAAAAACTGGCAGTATGATAGTGGTGCCCTGACGACGGATAGTGATTATTTTGTCTATGGTTACGAGTTTTATGAAAACCGTGTACTGCGCCCGCCACGGGTGCATACCCTGCGCCAGCAATACGCGCTCACCAGTGAGCTGAACGTCACCCTCAGTAGCTATCTGAACCGGATCCGCAATGGCCATGAATTGGGTCTCCGCTGGCAGCCAGATACCTTTGCCTGGACACTGGCGCTGGATTCCAAAGGCGAAGCCTTCCGGGTGGGCATGCACCATCGCCGGGTGCAGATCGAGCTACTGAGCGACAGTCTGAATATCTCGCGCAGCCGCTTGCTGGCCTTGCAATTCGGGGTCGTACTGGTGTTTTAAAGAGACACGATCCCTGTGCGATAGGAGTAATCCCTTAACCGCTGAATCTGGCGAAACGTCCGTGTGATATCCACGTTCGCAGCTAAAATAATGGTAATGTGAGGTCACGTTGCCTAGCGTCAACAGCCCAGGCCTCACAAGAATAACAAGTCGTCAGGAGTCCCATATGCCATTCAAGTTAGCTACTGCCGTACTCGGTGCCATGATGGCGCTGTCTGTCGCTGCGCAGGCCGCTACCGAACTGGTGATTGCGACCGTGAATAACGGTCATATGATCGAAATGCAAAAACTGACGCCACAGTTTGAAAAAGCCAACCCGGATATCAAGGTAAAGTGGGTCACTCTCGAAGAAAGTGTGCTACGTCAGCGCATAACGACCGACATTGCCACCAGAAATGGCCAGTTTGATGTGATGACCATTGGTATGTACGAAGCCCCGATCTGGGGCGGGCGAGGCTGGCTGAAAACACTGGAATTTGGCCCGGAGTACGATGTTGATGACCTACTGCCCGCGATTCGCAGCGGTCTGTCAAACAAAGGCAAGCTGGTGGCGGCACCTTTCTACGGTGAAAGCTCGATGTTGATGTACCGTGCTGACCTGGTCGAAAAGGCTGGATTCACAATACCGCCACGTCCGACCTGGGACTATATCGCCAAGGTTGCGGCAGCCATTCATGATGAGGGCAACGGCGTATACGGTATCTGCCTGCGTGGCAAGCCAGGCTGGGGGGATAACATGGCTTTTCTGACGACGATGGTCAATACCTGGGGCGGCCAGTGGTTTGATATGGACTGGAAGCCGCAACTCAATACCCAGCCCTGGCACGATGCAATCCGCTTTTACGTTGACTTGATGCGCCAATACGGGCCGCCCGATTCGTCTGCCAACAGCTTTAACGAAATCCTTGCACTGTTTAACGCAGGCAAGTGCGGTATGTGGGTCGATGCCACCATTGCTGCGTCCTTTATCTCCGACCCGGCCTTGTCCAGGGTTGCGGACAAGGTGGCTTATGCCCAGGCACCGACCAAACTGACCCCCAAAGGCTCCCATTGGCTATGGGCCTGGGCGTTGGCGATACCGGTATCGGCGGGGCACCCGGATGAGGCCCTCCGGTTTATTTCATGGGCCACATCCAGAGCATATATTCAACTGGTGGGTAAAGACTCTGGCTGGGCTCGCGTACCAACAGGCACCCGCCACTCTACTTATGAGAATGAGCAGTTTATTCAAGCCGCCACCTTTGCCGGCGCCGAGTTGCAGGCCATTAGCAGTGCCAATCCAGCAAACAGTACCCTGCATCCGTCGCCTTATATCGGTATTCAATTTGCCGCCATTCCTGAATTTCAGACGATAGGCATTGTGGTTGGCCAACAGATCAGCGCTGCATTGGCGGGCAAGCGTAGTGTCGAGGATGCGCTAAGGGCGAGCCAGAGTTTTGCCGACCGCGAAATGCGTAAAGGCCGTTATTACTGATCAGCCACCAACCCGGATCCGAATTACACTGGCAAATAAACAGTATATGGGTACTATTTGTTATCAATTGTTACCGCTTGCGGCCAGCCCAATTCAACCTGTCGTGCCAGCATCCACTGGTGTTTAATGCGACCGCTGCTAACCCCGCACCAATACGATCAAAAGGAACCTGTTATGCCAAGCCTGTTTGAGCAACTGAAACACTACAGCACACTGGTTGCCGACACTGGCGACCTGGCTGCCATTCAGACTCTGAAACCGGAAGATGCCACGACCAACCCCTCACTGGTGTTAAAAGCTGTTCAGTCCGGCCAGTACGATGCCACCGTCGATGCCTCACTGGCAGCGGCAGAAGGAGACAGCATGGCTACTCGAATCGATGATGCCTGTGACCGGCTGTCGGTTGCCATGGGCGCTGCGATTCTGCAACACATTCCCGGTCGCATTTCGACCGAAGTGAATGCCCGCCTGTCATTCAACAGCGCTGCCAGTATCGACAAGGCTCGCCGGCTGGTGGCGTTGTATGAAGAACAAGGCGTTGGTCGTGACCGTATCCTGATCAAACTGGCGGCTACCTGGGAGGGCATCAAAGCCGCTGAAATCCTGGAAAAAGAAGGCATCCAGTGCAACCTGACGCTGATTTTCAGTTTTACCCAGGCCCGCGCCTGTGCCGAAGCTGGCGTCTTCCTGATCTCACCCTTCGTGGGTCGCATTCTGGACTGGTTCAAAAAAGCCAATCCGGGCGTCGACTACGCTCCGGCGGAAGAACCCGGCGTACTTTCTGTTGCAGGCATTTATCAATACTTCAAACAGCACGGCTATCAAACGGTCGTGATGGGTGCCAGTTTCCGTAATAGCGGTGAAATTCTGGCCCTGGCCGGTTGTGACCGCCTGACCATCAGCCCGGCATTACTGACCGAACTGTCGGAAACCAAGGGTGAGCTGAACCGTGCTCTGAGCTACGCAGGCGATGTGATTGAGCGTCCAGCTATCATGACGGAAGCAGAATATCGCTGGGATCTGAACCAGGACGCCATGGCGACGGAGAAACTGGCTGAAGGGATTCGTGGTTTTGAGAAAGACCAGAAAATTCTGGAAGGCTTACTGACTGACAAGCTGGGTTAATGATCCGAATTGATCGGGAATACATCATTTCCGCTTTTTTCGTCTTTCTAATACTGGCCTGCAGCTGTTCAGTGAGTGTCGTCGGCCATACAGAATCGTATCAATCGTTGTCGATGCGGGCCAGCGGCCCGTGCGCTTCGTAAAGCAATAGATGCCCCCTCGCCTGACCATCCGTTCCACCTCTCTGTGATAGTCTATCCGCCATTCATTCATGGTTACGGATAAGCGGCATGAAAATTCTGCATACGTCTGACTGGCACCTGGGTCAGAGCTTTTTTACCAAGAGTCGTAAGGCCGAGCATCAGGCGTTTTTGAATTGGTTGCTGGAGCAGGTGCGGGTCGAGGAAATCGACGCAGTGATTGTGGCGGGGGATATTTTCGATACCGGCACGCCACCGAGTTATGCACGAGAAATGTACAACCGCTTTATCGTCGCGATCAGTCAGTGCCGCTGTACCTTGGTGGTGTTGGGTGGCAATCACGATTCGGTATCGACCCTGAACGAATCAAAACAGTTGGTGGCATGCCTGAATACCTATGTCGTTGCCAGCGTACAGGCGTTAGCACACAGCCAGGAGCACGGCACCCAAAGCCAGGCTCAAGCCCATGATCAAATTATTGAGCTTAACGACCGCCACGGCAATACGGGCGCGATCGTGTGTGCGATTCCGTTTATCCGCCCTCGGGATGTGTTGCAGAGCAGCGCGGGGGAGTCCGGGCTGGAGAAGCGTCAGGCGTTGGGCGAGGCGATCAAGCAGCACTATCATCAGTTGTATCAGGCGGCGCTGGCGCTCAAAACGGCCAAACAACTCGACGTGCCGGTGATTGCTACCGGTCATTTGACCGCACTCGGGGTCAGTCAGTCGGATTCGGTGCGAGATATTTACATCGGTTCGCTGGATGGCTTTGCGGCGGATGGTTTCCCGCCGGCGGATTACATTGCCCTGGGGCATATTCACCGGCCTCAGCGGGTCGCCAAAACCGAGCATATTCGTTATAGCGGTTCGCCTATTCCGCTCAGTTTTGACGAGCTGAAAACCACCAAACAGGTATTGATGGTGGAGTTTGCAGCGGCTAAAACCGTAGCGATCACGCCGCTGGAAGTCCCTGTCTTTCAGGCACTGGCAGTGATCAAAGGGGATCTTGTCGCGATCGAAGCAGCGCTAAAAACCTACGCTCATGTACCGCCAACAGAACCAGTCTGGCTGTGTATTGAGGTAGAGGGGCAGGACTACCTCGCCGATTTGCCGCAACGTATCCAAGTCTTGACCGATGGCCTGGCGGTGGAGGTGTTGCAGCTGCGTCGTGCACGTAATACCGCCCGGCAGGGGTTAACTCAGCAGGTGCGAGAAACGCTGGCGGAGTTAACCCCTGCCGATGTCTTTGCCAAACGATTGGCACTGGAAACCTTTGACAGCGAAACGGAGCAAGCCCGACGGACAAGAATCGAAGCGCAGTTTCGGCAGATCCTCGCGGAAATCGAGAATCCGGAGCACACGCCATGAAGATTTTAAGTCTCCAGTTCAAGAATCTGAATTCGCTCAAAGGCGCGTGGAAAATCGACTTCACCCAACCGCCATTTGTTGATAACGGCTTGTTTGCCATCACCGGCCCCACCGGGGCCGGTAAAACCACCTTGCTCGATGCCATCTGTCTGGCGCTCTACCATCAGACGCCCAGGCTGGGGCAAGTTACGTCGTCCTCCAACGAGATCATGACGCGAGGTACCGCAGAGTGTTCGGCGGAAGTGCAGTTTGAGGTAAAAGGTACGGCTTATCGGGCGCACTGGAGCATGCGCCGTTCGCGTGGCAAGGCCGATGGCAATCTGCAACAGGCCGATGTCGAGTTGGCAGAAGTGGCCAGCGGCAAGGTGCTGGCGACTCAGGTACGCCCTAAAGGCGAGATGATTGAGGCCATTACCGGGCTGGATTTCTCCCGTTTTACCAAATCCATGTTGTTGTCCCAGGGGCAGTTTGCGGCCTTTCTGAATGCCAAAGAAGGTGAGCGAGCAGAGCTGCTGGAAGAACTGACCGGCACGGAAATCTATGGCCAGATTTCCGTGCGAGTGCATGAACAGTATTCACAGGCCAGGCAAACACTGGCCGAGTTGGAGTCACAAGCCAACGGTGTGCAACTGCTGACCGCAGACCAGCAACAGCAGTTACAGGAGGAGTTAATCCGGCTGCAGCAACAACAAGAGGAGCACCAACGCAAGCTGGTTGCTGCGACCGCTCACCGTGACTGGTGGCAACAGCACGATTTGGCCCAACAGCATAAAACCACCAATACCGAACGCTTGCAGGCCGCGAAAGCCCAACAGGCTGCCGCTGAGCCAGAGATGCAACGCTTGCAGCAAAGTGAACCGGCGGTGCAGTTGAATACCCCGTTCACTCTGTTAAGCGCCACTCGCGAGCAAGCCGAGCAGAGTCAGGCACTCTGCCGTGAAAAACAGGCACAAGAACAAACCCTGACAACGCAAATGACAACCGCAGCGGCGCAGTTTGCGCAGCAGAGCGTGCTGCTGCAGGCGGCAAAAGCGCGCCATGAACAGCAAGAGCGACTGCTAAATGATCACGTTGTGCCGCTGGATCAGCAGATCGCTGCCGAGCAGGAAAAACTGCACGACAGAAACAGTCGTATCAAAGCGTTCAGTGATAAAAAAGAGACGTGCCAACAGCAACTGGCATTACTGCATGAGCAGATTCAGCGCCAGACGCAGCAGCTCAAAACCGTTGAACACTATTTACAGCAGCATCCGGCTGACCAGTCGTTAAAACAGCATCTGGGCCAATGGCAGTTGCAGGCGCGACAGATTCAGGACGCACAGCAGCTGCTGAGTCAGTTGGCCGAAAAAGAATCCAGCGTGCTGCAACAGCTGGCCCAACAGCAAAACACACAGGCTCAGGACGAACAGCACTATCTGGCGGCTCAGGCCGACGCACTGAATAAAGAACAGGCCTGGCAACAGGCCAATCACCGGCTGATGGGTGCCACCAGTGAACATGGCCATCTGGATGCACTGGAGCAACAGCGTGATCAGCTGACGGCTCACTATGCGGTGCTGTTGAAAATGCAGCAAATCCGCCGTCAGTGGCAACAGCTTGCAAAGGAGCGGCAAGACAAGCAAACAACGGAACAAGTCGAACGGGGCCGTTACGCCATGGTTGAGCAGACGCGTACCCAGCTGCTACAACGGTTTCAACAGCAAGAACAGCTGGTAAAGGCATTGAGCAAGCTGGTGACTCAGGATGAACAGTTGGCTCATTACCGAACGGCGTTACAGGCAGGAGAGGCATGTCCTTTATGTGGCTCCCATGAGCATCCAGCGTTGCATCTAACGTTGCATCCAAGGCTGCCCACCGATGGGTTAACCGGCGGGCAAAACAGCGCGTCGCACAACATCCAAAACAAAGAGGCCGCCGAACAAGCGCTCAGCGTGATCAGAGAGCAGGGGCTGGAAGCCAAAGAGGCGCTCAAGTCCATCGAGCGTTATCTGCAAGACGTGACACAACGCCTGACGACGATCCAGACCGAGCACGCCAGTTTGGAACAACAATGGTTACAGGGGGCGGCAAGCCTGAATTTCGACGGCTCCATTACCGATGCCGTGGCATTGCAGCAGTACGAAGACAACGAAAAAGCCAAGCAGCAATACTACACCAACGCCATTCAGCAACTGAAAGCCCTGCGCCAGCAGTACGATGACAGCAAACAGCAACGTGATACTGCACAACGGCAGGCGGAACAATGGCGTGCAGCGCTGAAACTGACCGAACAATCTATTGCTAACACCCGCCAGAATCTGGCCGACAGCCAGCAGCAACAGGCCAAGACAACAGAGCAACTGACCTCGCTGCGGCAGACCTTTACCGCGCAACTGAGAGAGCAGGGTTATCAGCTGCCGCCGTTGGTATTAGCGCCAGAATCCGGGCCGGAACCGTTACAGTCGTGGCTGGCCGCCAGGCAGCAGGATGCCGGGCAATGGGATGCTTATAGCCAGGAAAAAGAACAGCTCAAGGTCAGTCTGAACCGTCTGGACACTGATCAGAAGCACAGCCAGCAGCAGCTGAATGAAGGCAGCCAGCAACTGGCTCAGCTGCAGCAAGAGCAGACGCAGCTGAGCCAGTCGTTGCAGTTACTTCGAGCTCGACGTCATGACCTGTTTGGCGACAACATTGTGCGGGAAGAGCGGGAAAAGAGCCTGCAACGCCTTCAGGGAACCGAGTCCGACTACAACACCGCACAGAGTAAGCACCACGCATTATCCAGCCACCATCAAGCGCTGGTGGCTGAGTTGAACAACCAGCAACACAGCCTCAATGGGTTGCAAATCCGGCTGCAAGCACAGCAAGCGAACTGGCTGTCGCTGTTGACGGCCAGCCCGTTTGATAACGAAGCGGCTTTTCAGCAAGCACTGTTGTCTGAACTGGAACGCCAGTTACTGACGGCACAAAAGCAGCAACTGGACAGCGAACTCGAACGCGCCAAGGCCTTGCTCGATCATGCTGAACAAGCGTTGAAGGCAGTTCTGGAAAACCCACGGGCCGCTGACTACCAGTCAATGCCGCCAGCAGACGTTGAAGCGCAACTGACAGCGCTGAACGGGGTGTCCGAGCAGCTGGCCAAACGCGATGGCGAAATCAGTCACGAACTCACTTCGGATCAGTCCCGCCGCCTGGGCCAGCAAGCGCTGTTCGAAAAAATTGCCGAATACACCCGCCACTACGATGATATTCACTCGCTGCATTCGCTGATTGGTTCGCAAAACGGCGATAAATTCCGCAAGTTTGCCCAAGGGCTCACACTGGATAATCTGGTTTATCTGGCGAACCAACAGCTGCAACGGCTGCACGGTCGTTACCTGCTGCGGCGCAAGCAAAACGCCAGTCTGGAACTAGCCGTACTGGACACCTGGCAGGGAGATAGCGAACGGGACACCAAGACCCTGTCTGGCGGCGAAAGCTTTTTGGTGAGTCTGGCACTGGCACTGGCGCTTGCTGATCTGGTGAGCCACAAAACCAGCATCGACTCGCTGTTTCTGGATGAAGGCTTTGGCACGCTGGACAGCGAAACGCTGGATATCGCCCTCGACGCGTTGGATAACCTCAACGCCTCCGGCAAAATGATTGGCGTGATCAGCCATATTGAAGCCATGAAAGAACGTATTCCAACCCAGCTTCGGGTGATCAAAAAGAGCGGACTGGGAATCAGCGAGCTGGACTCAGGCTATCGCGTGTCTGGATGAGTGAGCAACCGGGTAATTATTCCGGGTTATGTAACGGTAGCAGCCGTTTTTTGTAGGCGATGGCATTCATATCCCGAATGTCGATACTCAGACTGGTGACGTTGGGTAATTGCTCTGTCAGCACCTGCCGGAGGCTGATGGCGAGTTGTTCTTTTTGTGTGTCGGTGCGTCCTTCCAGGAGCGACAGGGTGATGTGCAGGAAGGTTTCGTCCGGTGTTCGCAGCAAAAACTGGTCGTAGGGTAGCGCCCGTAGCTTGAGGTCTTGCGGCTGGATAATGCCACCCTTGCAGGCGGCCTCGAACAGCTGTTGCAGCAGTGGCTGGAGCGCTGTTTGATGCTCTATTTTACGAGCGTATTCAATGACCAGATGGGGCATATAGACCTCTGCCTGTGTATGTATTATGCGGTATTCATTGCCGGTTAGAACAAATTAAAGTATTCCCGCTCTTCCCACTCTGAAACGGTCGTCAGATAGCGGTTCCATTCTGCTTTTTTGATACGGCTGTAATAATTCACGAAAGTGGTGCCGAATGACTGGCGGTACAGCTCGCTGGTTTCGAACAGTGTCACGGCATCCATCAGGCATTGCGGCAGGGTTTCGGCACTGCTGTCGTAGGGATTGGAAACCGGCTCCGGTGGTTCCAGTTGGCGCTTGACGCCATCCATACCACTGATGATCTGGGAGGCGAGATACAGGTAAGGGTTGGCGGCCGGTTCGCCGACGCGGTTTTCAATGCGGCTGGCGTTGTCTCCGGGGTTGGCGAGGCAACGTACCATGGCGCCGCGATTGTCTTTGCCCCATTGAATACGATCCGGTGCCAGGGTAAACGGTCGATAGCGTTTGTAGCCGTTAATGGTCGGCGTGGATAACACACAGCTGGCTTTGGCGTGGGCCAGAATACCGGCAATCCAGTGTTGGCCGAGGCGGGATATGGGTTCGCCCACGGCGGGTTCAAAGCAGTTTTTGCCGCTGTCCAGCGCCACAATGGACTGATGCAGGTGCCAGCCACTGGCCATGGAGTCTTCAAAGCGTGGCCGACACATAAAAGTGGCATGCAGGCCGTTGCGCTGGCACACCTGTTTGACCATGGAGCGGAACAGCACCATGTTGTCGGCTTGTTGCAGCGCCGGAGCCGGGTCAAAGGTGACTTCGAACTGGCTGGGGCCAAATTCCACTTCCAGTGAGCGTACCGGTAAATCCAGACCCTGGGCGTTACGGCGGATCAGGTCGAAGACGTCTTCCATTTCGTCGTAACGTTCTTCGGTCAGATATTGGTAACCCTGATTCAGCAGTTCGGTGGTGGGCGGTGTTCCTGGCTGACCGGCATCATTGTGGTTCCGTGGTTTGTCGAGGGTGCGAAAAACATGAAATTCCACTTCCAGCCCGGCAATAAATTCATAACCCGTGGCGTTGAGCTGTTGCTGGGCTTGTTTCAGCATGGCGCGGGTCGACAGTTCAACCGGTGTGCCATCGGTTTGATACAGATCGGCCAGTATCCAGCCGGTGTGAGGAGACCACGGCAATATCTTGAAGGTGGTAGGGTCGGGCAACATCAGCACGTCGCTGGCTCCGGTCATTTGCCCTTCACCAAACCCGGCATCGTCTTGCCAGACGGAAAACACGGTGCGGTGTGAGGTGTCTTTCAGCAGCATGGTCGAGCTCATGGTGATGCCTTTGTTCAAGGCTGAAGCCAGGCCGCTGGCAACGATGGTCTTGCCACGCAGCACGCCGTGCTGGTCAACAAATGACACCCGGATTACTTCGAGGTTGTTGGTTTGCATGGTGCCGAGCAGGGTTGTGCAGGCCGATACCTGCTCCGCGCTCCAGAGGCTGTGTTTACCGGAAAAGCTGTTCTCATGGTCGAATACCGCAGTCATGGTGTTCTCCTCGCAGGTCTGTCTGCCAGCCGTTAGTAATGGGCAAGGCGTGGATCCTGACGCGTTAAAGTGAGTTTGCGCTTACCGTTCAGCATCCCAGTCGCAGGCGGCACGGCGCTGCTGGTCACTGGTTCGCCATACGGTTTCCCAGTCCTGGGTCGGGGCGATGGCGTCAATGGCGACAGGGCCTTTGATGTCGCGTGCCTGGGCCGCGTTAACTTGCAGTGGCAACTCGCTCAGGTCGCCGCCTTCGCTGACAATCTTGATGGCCTTACGCAGTTTGCGCCGATGCTGGATGATGGCTTTGTCGGTGGTGCCCAGATGTTCGTTGGTGCGATCCTGAATCTTGCCCATGGATTCACACGCCCACTGGTCGTGGACGTTGATATCCAGTCCCATGCCGGTCCAGGTCAGGGTTTCCTGTTCTTCCCGGTTATAACCATAGTGGTTGCGTTTGTTACGGATCGGGGCGTAGTCGGGCAGGGTGTGTTCCAGCAGTCGTTGTGCACGCATGGTGGCTTTGTCGACTGGTTTGCCGAAGCTGGTGAACATCGAGAACCAGTAGCAGTTTTCGTCGTCGATAGGGACGTGCCATTGGGTGATGGTCATTTCGTTCGACATCGGAATCGTAATGGCGCAAGGGAAAACCTGGTTGGTCAGGCGTACATGGCTGGTGCCGTTTTGCAGGTCGCGCAGGGCGATGATGCGCAGGCCGTAGTCGGTGTCCTTGACGATAATATCGGGGCGATCAAACTCGCGTAATACCTGGGTCATGGGGATGTTGGTATCGGCGGCGGTATCGCGGAACTGCTTGCCGTAGCTGTCTTCAGGGTCTTCGTCCAGCAGAAAGCGGTGCAGGAACGAGGCGTGGGCCGGATCGATACCGACTTCCAGCGCTTGCAGCCAGTTGCATTCCCACAGGCCTTTAAAGGCAAAGACATGGCTGTCCGGTGCCTTGAAGCAGTCGAAGTCCGGGAAGGCGGGTGGCTCTCCGCTGCCCATAAAGGCGAAAATAATGCCGTTCACTTCGTGCAACGGGTAGGTGTTGATACGGATTTTTTCGTGGAATTTTGAGCCTTCCGGCTCGGCTGGCTGATCCAGGCATTGGCCGCTGGAGTCGAACTTCCAGCCATGGAATGGGCAGCGAATACCGCCGTCTTCTTTGCGGCCAAAACACATGTCGGCACCCCGGTGCGGGCAATGACGATCCATCAGCACCAGCTCGTTGTTTTCGTTGCGGAAGAGCGCCAGTTCTTCGCCCAACAGGTTGACCGGCACCACCGGGCGATCGCTTTCCAGTTCTTCCGACAAGGCGGCAGGCATCCAGTATTGGCGCAACAGTTTGCCCGCCGGGTCGGATGCCTTTACAAGGCTGAGTTCGTCGTTTTTTTCCTGGCTCATCATTAGTAAGTATCTCCTGCTGTCAGGCAGTCATCAGCGAATTAGGTAAAGCTTTTCAGACGCACCGTGGTGTCGGCGGCAGCATCTTTGGGCAATGGGTAGCGTTGGCTGACCAGCTTGCGCGCCGCAAGGTGGTCGGCGGGTGAATTCACTGAATCCACCCGGCACAAGCGGTTGTGCTGGTAATACAGCAGCGAGAATTTGCCGGTCTCCAGCTCGCCACGAACAATCAGGTCGTCGTAATCCAGTGCTGTGCCGACCATTTGCAGCTTGATGCCTTGCTGGTCTGACCAGAACCAGGGTGCGACACGTGCGGGAGCCGGTTGGCCGGTAATGACGGCGGCGACGGTTTTGGCTTGGTCTACGGCGTTTTGTATCGATTCGATATGGCTTGGCGGGTGACGCTGGCTCTCTGTTGGGTCTGGGGCAATAGTGGTGGTGCAGTCACCGCAGGCGTACACCGCCGGATCTGAGGTTTGGCCGTTCAGATCGACCAGAATACCGTTGTCACAGACGATTCCTGCCGCTTGCGCGAGCTGGTCATTGATGGTGGCACCAATACCGACGACAACCAGGTCGGCACTGAGTGTTTGGCCATTACTCAGCCGCAGATGGGTCTGGCCGCTGTCGGCAGGAGCGAGAGCCTCAACCGCCGTGTTGAAGCAAAAATTGACGCCGTTGTGCTGGTGAATCTGTAGCAGAAACGCGGACAGCTGTGAGGGCAACAGGCGTTGCAGAATACGACCGCCGTGTTCGACAACGGTCACCTGCTTACCCAGTGTGACGGCCGTTGACGCGACTTCCAGACCAATAAATCCGGCGCCGATGATGACGACGGTTTGAGCGTTATCGAAATCGGCTTTAAGGGCGATGGCATCGTCCATGCCTCGCAGCACCCTGACGCCTGTTACTCCGGACGCCAGCGGCAGTTGGCGGGCTGCAGCACCGGTGGCGATCACCAGCCGGTCGTAGTCGAAGGTGACGCGGCGACTGCCATGCTGTGCGGTTATGAATTGGTTGGCGCGGTCAATCTGACTGACCCGGTGGTTACACAGCAAAGTGATGTGTTTCTGTTGATAGAAGGCAGCGCCCCGTAACGCCAGCTGGCTGTTGTCGAGACCGTCTTTCAGGTATGTCTTCGACAGCGGTGGGCGTTGGTACGGCAGGTGTGCTCCGGCTTCCAGCAGGGTAATCGGTAAGCGGTAGCCCTGGTCTCGTAATGAGGCCGCGACCTGTACCCCGGCATGGGAGGCACCAATAATCACGGTGCCTGTCTCTGCGGCCTGTCGTCGGTTGGCTGGCGGCCGTGAGACGGAAGTCATGACTGGCATTCCGGCAATTCGAAGATATGCCCCGCCATGGCGTCGGTGACCAGCAGTTGGCAGCCCAGACGGCTGCTTGGCCGCCGCTCGGCGGCGGTTTCTTCCAGCATTTCCGCTTCTTCATCGTTGGCTGGCATCAGGCTGTTCAGCAGGCTGTCGGGTACATACAGGTGACAGGTGGCACACATACAGCTGCCGCCACACTCCGCTTCGATACCGTCAATATTGTTAACAATAGCGGCCTGCATGATGCTCTGGCCCAGGGGCGCGTCAATGTGCTGGATGTCGCCGTCCGGGAGTTTGAAACCGATGTTGATCGTTATGTTGCTCATAGTGTTATCCCCTGTGAAAACGGCGTGTCAGTTGCCCAGCAGCTCGGGTAAAAAAAGTGAAATAGCGGGAAAAGCCATCAAAATGGCCAGCCGCACAAAATCGGCCAGGACGAAGGGAATGACCCCGACCATGACATCGTTGATATGGAGGTTTTTGGTCGCCCCCTGTACCACAAACAGGTTCATGCCCACGGGTGGAGAAATCAGACCGGTTTCTACCGTGACGACGGCAATAATGCCGAACCAGATCGGGTCGAAGCCGCTGGCAACAATTACTGGGTAGAAGATGGGGACGGTCAGCAGGATCATGGCCAGGCTTTCGAGGAAGCAGCCCATGACAATGTAGAAACCGACAATCAGTGCCATCACCATCCAGGGCGACAGCTGGTAGGCGTCAATCATATCGACCATGGCGAACGACACCTGGCTGACCGACAACAGAAAACCAAACACCTCCGCACCAATCAGAATCACAAAGATGGTTGATGTGACGGCCACGGCTTCGGTAACGGCCTCGCGGAAATCATCCCAGCCCAAGCCGCGAAACAGGGCGAACACCAATGCTAATCCGGCACCAACACCACCGGCTTCGGTGGGGGAAAACAAACCGCCGTACAAACCGCCCATCACCAGACCAAATAACAATCCTACCGGCGCAAATTGCAGCAAGGCTTTACGTAGTGAACTGTTCTCGTCGGGTGCTTGTTCACCGGAGGGTTTCCATTTCCGCACCATCACGGTGACGGTAGCCAGATAAAGCGCATAAGCCAGCAAGCCCGGCAGGAATCCGGCCAGAAACATATCGCCGACCGATTGTTCGGTAATCAGCGCGTACAGCAACAGCGCGACCGACGGCGGAATCATGATGCCCAGCGTGCCACCGGCGGCCAGCGATCCAGCCGCCAGGCGAGGGTGATAACCCTGTTTCATCATTTCCGGGTAGGCCACCCGAGTCATGGTCGAGGCGGTCGCCAGCGATGAACCGGAAATGGCCGAGAACGCCGCACTGCCACTGACGGCCGCCAAGGCCAGGCTGCCGTTCCAGCCTTTGGTGAAATAGCGGGCGGACTCAAACAGATCTTTGGAAAACCCGGCGCGGGCGGCCAGGCTGCCCATCAGCAGGAACAAGGGGATAAGAGTAAACGAGTAGTTAGACGCGGTTTCAAACGCGGCCGTTTCCAGTACGTTTAAGGCGGGTTCAACCCCGACAATCAGTGCGAACCCTGACGCCCCGACCAGAATCATCGCCAGCCCGACCGGGCAGCCCAATGCCAGCAATAGCAGAATGACCACCATGCCAGCCAGACCAATTACAAGAGGATCCATCGTATTACCTTCCGGTTAGTCGTGATGGGAAACAGGGCGTTGCGGGCGCAGCGCGAGCCAGAGTCCGGTAAGCACAATGGCACCGCAACATACCGCCAGGGCGCCATAAAACAGGTACAGCGGAATGCCCAAATCCTGGGAGCGATCGCCGCGATCGATCATTTCCTCCATGGTGCCGAAAAACAGCCAGCCAACAACGGCGGCGAAAGCCGCCAGTAGCAGGTGCCAGACACGCTCAAGTCCGCGTTTGACGCAGTCGGGAAATTTGTCGATCAACAGCTCGACGCTCACCAGTCCGTGAGTCGCTGCACGCGGCAGCGAGGCAAATACCATCATGAGCAGGGAGTAACTGGCCAGCTCGACCGAGCCGGGTATGACCCATTGCAGTTCACCACCACTGAGATCGAACACCAGCCGTCCAAGGACACTGGCAACTACCACAAACAGCATGCACACCAGGGCGACGAAGGCCACTTTGTCGAAAAATCGGATCACTGCTTCCACGTTATTTCTCCCTGCTCAACGGCTTTAATTCAGCTCGGTTTCACACTCGCCGATATAGCCTTTCACACTATGGTAGGTCGTCGTACCGGGCAGGCCTTCACTGTCCAGCTTGGCGATGTACTTCTTCGTGACGCCATCGGCAATGGTTTGCCACTGGGCGCGTTCTTCGGCAGAGAGTTCGTTAATAGTGCCGCCTTCTTCCTTGATCTTGGCGAGACCAACAATATCTGCATCGTCATAACCCTGACCGGCGTTAACTGCCCAGTCCATGCCGGAATTGTTGTCGATCACTTTCTTCAGGTCGGCGGGCAGTTTGTCGTAAGCGCGTTTGTTCATGGTGGTGACAAAGGCCAGAGAGTAGAAACCGAAGTCGAGGTGTTGCTTGGAAACTTCATACGCCCGAAAGCTGTTGACCGCAGACCAGGGCAACATGTAGCCGTCGATTACGCCACGCTGCATGCTCTGATAAATCGAGGGTGCCGGCATACCGACCGGCTCGGCACCCAGCTCGGAAATCAGCTCGCCAATCAGATCGGTTGGGCGGCGAATTTTCAGGCCCTTCAGATCCTCCAGTGAGGTCACAACCTGATCTTTGGTGTGCAGGTGGCCGGGGCTGTGGGTGTGGACGTACAACACCTTGGTTTCTTCGTATTCCTTGTCGAGTACGCCACTGTCATACAGTTTTTGGAAAGCACAGGAACCAACCGCCCCGGTTTTGAACAGGCCCGGCAATTCCATAATCTGGCTGAGCGGGAAGCGACCGGCGGTATAGCCCTGAACTGTCCAGGCAATATCGGCAATGCCATTTTTGGCGTTGTCATATCCGGCAGGGGCCTTGCCGAGCGTTTGTGCCGGGAATACCGTGACCTGAATACGGCCAGCGGATTGTTCTTCGACGGCTTTTTTCCAGGAGTCGAACATGCGTTCGCTTTGCCAACTGTTTTTCGGCATGAAATGGGCAAAACGCAGATTGGCTTCGGCAGCCAAGGTTGAGGCGGAACTGATCACCAGCAGGCTGGACAGGGCAAATCTCGACAGATTTTTTTTCACGGCTTTCATCAATGGCTCCACGGCGGCTTATAAGATTTGATCGATAATCGAACCTATGTTTGAATATCGATCAAATCTTATAGGTCTTGGTCTTGAGCCAAGTCAAATTCTTTCCAAATGATCGAATTACAAAGAAAACAAATCAGCAACGCTCGGAAGCCAGCAGCGTGAGTGAGGGATAGCCTGGGACGGGTGACTCAATATGTTTGAAAACTACAATGAAAAAGACATCTCGATGACCTTTGTGAAAGGTCTGGAAGTCCTGGCTGCGTTTAATGGCCGCGATCGCGCAATGACCATTCCCGACATTGCGACCAAGACCGGGCTCAACCGAACGGTGGCGCGCAGGCTGGTACTGACACTGCAATACTTGGGTTATCTGGAGTGCAATAACCGGGTGTACAAGTTGACGCCCAAAATTCTGGGATTGGCTGGCGAATTTCTGCAAGGCCGGGACATTGGCAAGCATGTCACGCCGATTTTACGATCGTACTCGCAGACGCTGGGCGACAGTATTTCATTCGCCATGCTGGACGGGGTTGAAGCCATCTATGTCGCCCATTCTCCGGGGGATCCGGGCATGATTACCCAGGGCTTTACCGTCGGCTATCGGCTGCCATTACACGCGACCGGTATTGGTCGTGTGCTGGTGGCGTTTTCGCCCGTCGACAGACAAGATCAGCTGTTGCAGCAGGCTCCGCGTACGGCCTATACGGAAGCCACCAGAACCCGTGTCGATGACCTGCGTGCCGATCTGAAAAAGACCCGTATGAACGGTTATGCGCTGGTGAGCAATGAATTTGAGCAGGGCGTCACATCGCTGGCAGTACCTGTGATGCGCTCGGGTCAGGTGCTGGTCGGGGCACTGGGGATTGTTGGCCCAACCCCCCGTTTTGAAGATACCAATGCCCTCTTCGAGCGGGTGCTGATGCTGCGTGAATGCGCCGAGTCGATCGCCGTGTTTGCCTGAGTACAGCCGCTGATTGGTATGCTGAAATCACAATAATCCAGCAGGCCCTGTGGTGAGCATCAGCCGTCTGGCGTTGATGACTCAGCCTGGAGGATGGCTTTGCCAGGCGAACGGCGTATTGCTTACCGAAGTGCCTGCTGAAAATGTGATAAAAAGCAGCACAAAGCCGTACTATGGCGGCTTGTTTTGGTTTTTTAATGCTAATGTTTTCAGGAGCTAGAGTTAGTATGAAAAGGATTGCTGCAGTTGTTTCAATAATGATGTTGACCAGCGGTTGTACCACGTTTGATGCCTACACTGGCGAAGAAAAAACATCCAAAACCGCGATAGGAGCGGGTATTGGTGCCAGTGTTGGCGCTGTGGTTGCGTACGCGACCAACAAAGATGAAAAAAGCGGCACCCGTAATCGCCGTATTCTGGCTGCTGCTGCTGGTGGCGGTCTGGTCGGTGGCAGTATCGGGTATTACATGGATGCTCAAGAAGCGAAATTGCGTAAGCAATTGCGGGGGTCGGGTGTCAGTGTTGAGCGGGTTGGCGACAACATTAACTTGATTATGCCGGGCAATATCACTTTCTCCTCTGGCCGTGCGGCGATAGCATCCGACTTTTACGATGTGCTGAATTCTGTGGTGGTGGTGCTGAAAGAATATGATTCAACGTTGGTTGTGGTGTCTGGCCATACTGACAGTGATGGCTCCGAAGGCTTTAATCAGGCCTTATCGGAACAGCGTGCCAGGTCGGTCTCCAATTACCTGCAATCTCAGGGGATTAACTCCGTGCGTCTGGATGCGGTCGGCTTTGGCGAGAGTCAGCCGGTTGCGACAAACAGCACGGCGGCAGGCAAAGAGTTGAACCGTCGTGTCGAGATCACACTGCTGCCAATCACAAAATAGTGGTATCTGGCGGTATGTGATGACTGCCGTGACTGGCTGTGACGTACCAAAAAGCCGCCTGATTCAGGCGGCTTTTTTTATATTCCAGGGGCTGTTTGGGAACTAATAAGGAAATGTGACGATGCCGTTTTTCACTCAATCACCCATGCAATAATGTTTAGGGAACATCTATTTAATCCGGTGCTTAATGACTCTGGCGTGACCCTGACAGTGAGTCAGACTCCAATGATGTGAAACTTTTTTCAGGATGGCGGAATATTCGGTGATGACCTGCTCGTTCGTTTGGAAAGCAGTGACGGCGATCAGCAGGAAATATATCGAGTAAATGTCGAAGATGGTTCTTTTACCCGGGCTGTCTGGTGATATGAAGGCAGGTGGCAAAGCAAGCCTCTCTCCCTCTCCGGTCGTAAGGTTGCCTATCTGGCAGATCAAGATCGTTATAATAGCGATCTGTTCAGATTCAACAGGAGTTTGTTTGCATCAGAGAAAATTGAGATTCCTGACTGCGCTTCCGGAAAGTACAACGCAATATACTGATTGTGTGCTGGTCGTCGGGAGCAGCCAAGACGTTTGTCTCCGGATGTTCGATTACCGCTAACATGGACTTTCCGTGTCCCTTAACAACCGTTCGCCCTCAATGATTACCACGGCCTGTCAGGAGGAAGAATTTCGCCAGGCAAGGCATTCGCCGTCACGATAGATCGTGGTGTTCCGGAGAGAAGTGTGGATTATTGGCTGTATTCGATACCGGATACCCAGGCACCGCCAAACAGGCCGTTAAATACAATACGGCCAGGATCCTGTCCCGCCGCTCCGGCAATCACCATCATTGGTATCAGGTGTTCTTCACGCGGATGAACCAGACGTGCGTTGGGTGCCGAGACCCAGTCTGACAGTTTGCGCTCTCGTTCCTCAGGGGTTTTCAGCGCGATTTCTTGCAGCCATTCGTCAAACGGTTTGGACAGTTGTTTGCAGGCCGGTGTGCGCAGCTGACGCAGATTGTGGAACGACATGCCGCTGCCAATGATCAGAATCCCTTCCTCTCGTAAGGGCTGCAACGCCTGGCCAATTTGAATGTGCTGGGCCGGGTTCATGCTACGCAGCATCGACATTTGCAGCACTGGAATGTCCGCATCTGGAAACATCACTTTCAGTGGTACAAAAGTACCGTGATCATAACCGCGCTGGTCGTCGGCATCGGTGGCAAAGCCCGCTTTATGGAGCAATTCGGCAACCCGTGGGGCGAGCTGTGGATAACCGGGGGCTGGCCACTGGATGTCGTAGGATTCGGGTGGAAAATTGTAATAGTCATACAGCATGGGGGGATGAGGTGACGTTCCCAAGGTGATAACCGGTGCTTCCCAGTGTGCAGAAATGACCAGCAAGGCTTTGGGCCGTTGGGGCAGGGTATCGGGGTAGCGCCGCAGAAACTGGCTCAGGGCGCGCATTTCATCGTCGCCGAATCGCCCGTGCAGATCCACAAATGGCCATGGGCCTCCGCCATGGGGAATAAAAACCGTGGGCATTTTGACCGGCGACATACTGAGCTCCAGCGAATAATTCTGAGGAAAAGCGGGTAGTGCGAAAGCAGTGGCCCGAAAGTCCTGTCAGTTTACTCATAGCCAGCGTGGGACAGAATCCCGATAGCTGGTGAACTCTGTTCCAAAACGCTCTGCCAGTCGCTGTTCTTCCGGTTCGATCTGGAAGCGATTGAGGTAATAAACAAATATCGGCAGCAGCAGCAGCGGCAGTACGTGGGTGAGGTAAATCGCCCAGCCTGCGAGGTTGAGCAGCAGACCAACGTACATGGGGTTACGGGTATGGCGGTAAATGCCGGTTTTGACCAGACGGGAAGTTTTTTCCGGCGTCATCGGGTTGATAGTGGTGCGGCGGCGGATAAAACTGGTCAGTGCCATCAGATCCAACCCCAGCCCGGCAGTCACACAGCATCCCACCAGAATTTTGTCCATCAGGCCAAGCTGGGCCAGAGTGGGCAGGTTCGGGGAAATCAGCCACATAAGCAGTCCGATGAGCATGGCCACCAGTGGCGGGGGAATCAGTAATTCCAGTCGTTTCAAGCGTTGTCGTCCTTTTGGTCAGGGCAAGGGTGCGTCAGGCTGACCGCAATGTATTGTGACGAATTAACGTGACGGGTTATGGTAACGAATCCGGCATCTCAAGGTCATTCCACTTCTGTAGGGCTTGCGTGTCGCTGTGGCGGGCTTCGACCCAGCGTTCCGATACGTCTGCTCCGCTTGCGGCGGTGAGGGTTTCCTTTTTCCAGAAGGGAGCCTGGCTTTTGAGAAAATCCATAATAAAAGCGGCAGCATCAAAGGCGTTTTGACGATGCGGACTGGAGACGCCGACAAAAACGATCTGGTCTTCGATATCCAGCGCGCCAATCCGGTGAATCAGTCGCACACGCCCCAATGACCAACGCGCTCGGGCAGCGCTGACGATGTCGGACAAGGCGCGTTCAGTCATGCCGGGATAGTGCTCCAGAAACAGGCGGGATATGGAATCGTGCTGATTCAGCTCGCGTACCCGGCCAACAAAAAAGACCACGGCACCGTCGTTGCGATTAGTCTGGCAGAGCTGCTGGTATTCTTCGGCAACGGTAAAGTCGTCAGTTTGTACCTTGATCACGTCCATGCTCAACCTCCCGTCATGGGTGGAAACAGCGCCACTTCGTCACCGTTGTGAATAACGGCGGTTTCATCATTGATTAAGGACTGATTGATGGCGACCAGGGCCTGTCCGGCTGCCAGAGAGTCTGCGTGCTCGGCAAACTGTTGTTGCAACGCCTGTCGCAGGTCCTGCACGGTGGCAGGCGTTGACAGCGTCAGGTTGACGACCGGTGCGCCGAGCTGATCGCGCAAGCGGGCGAATAACAACACTTGAATCATGATGCCTCCGGCGCTGCGGTAGTGTCGGCTTGCCAGTGGCCGGTTTTACCGCCAAGTTTTTCCAGCACCCGGATACCGCCAAGTGTCATGCCTGGGTCGACGGCCTTACACATATCAAACAGCGTCAGGGCTGCTACCGTCACGGCGGTCAGGGCTTCCATTTCCACACCGGTTTGGCCGCTGAGTTTGCAGTAGCTGGTGATACGAATCCGGGTATGATCGGGCTGTGGTTCAAATTCAACGGCGACCTTGCTCAGCATTAAGGGGTGGCAAAGGGGAATCAGCTGGCTGGTTTGTTTGGCTGCCTGGATCCCGGCGATACGGGCAACGGCGAACACGTCGCCCTTGTGGTGGTCTCCTGCCAGGATCTTGGCCAGGGTGGCCGGCAACATGTTGACGAAACCCTCGGCGCGGGCTTCACGGGTGGTCGGCAGTTTGTTGCTGACATCGACCATATTGGCTTCGCCGCGCGCGTTAACGTGGGAAAACTCTTCCGAGTGTTCCGACGGGTCAGATATTGTTTCAGACGTAGTTCCAGAGGTAGTTCCAGACATAGTCCCAGGCGTAGCGTTAGACATGGAGTGATGGCCTCAAACGTATCAGCCGCGACTATCGCACAGCTGATTGGCGGTATTTTTCAGCCGCAGTACAAAATTGCAGGGCTTGAAGCGGCTGTCCAACTGGCTGGCAATGATCTCGTCCCAGGCAGTACGGCAGGCGTTGGTGGAACCGGGCATACAGAAAATCAGTGTACCGTTGGCCAGTCCGGCAACGGCACGGCTCTGGATCGTGGAGGTGCCGATTTGCTGGTAGGAAATATGCCGGAACAATTCCCCAAAGCCGTCGATGGTCTGGTCAAACAACGGGATCATGGCGTCTGGTGTGGTGTCGCGCTCGGTGAAGCCGGTGCCGCCAGTTATCAGCACCACCTGGGTCGTGGTATCCGCAATCCAGCCTGAGACGGTGGCTCGTAGCTGGTACTTGTCGTCGATAACAATACGCTTGTCCGCCAGCTGGTGGCCAGCTTCGGTCAGTTGGCTGACCAGCAGTTGGCCGCTGGTGTCGTTCTCTTCTGTGCGGCTGTCGGAAACCGTCAGTACGGCAATATTCAGTGCTATAAATTGATCAGTAAAGGTCTTGGACATAAGGGTTACTCGCGTTCGATAACAGGGTGGTTGGCACTGGATTGCTGGCTGGCGAGCCATTCTTCATGGGTATTGGTATTGGTCAGTGCTGTGGAATTGGCGGGCTGGAGCGATAAGGCCTGGCAATAGCTCAGTAGTCCTCGAATGGATTTATCGGCGGTTGCCAGTGTCAGTTGATCTTCCAGATACTGCCGGATTCGGGTTGATAACGGCAGGTAGAGCGGCAGATATTCCTGCAGGAAGTAGACGGCGCGATCGTCGGCGTCGCCAATATTCAGCAGGTAGCGCAGGGTGGCCAGATCCATCAGTGGCAAGTCGACCGGCATGACCAGTAAGGCCTCTGCTTGCGGGCAGGCTTTGGCAATGCTGAAAATGCCCGCCAGCGGGCCATCGTGATACTCGTCATTGATGTCGCTAATGACCAAATGCTGCAGGTCAGCGGGTGTTTGCAGGGTGATATGGCGGCTGATAAACAGCTGCTCCAGCCCGAGTTGCTGCATCAGGGCAACCTGGTGGTGTAGCAAACTGGTGTGGCCCCTGGCGGGTAGCATCGCCTTGTCTTGTCCCATTCGACGGGAGGCGCCTCCTGCCAGAATCACCCCGGTTGTTACTCTCGCTGTCATATCGCCTCCGCAGTCGGGGGTTTACCCCGGTGTTAGCCACCCAGCATGGCAAAATGGCGGGTCGCGCCGGTATTGCCACTTTGCAGGTAATGGGTTTCGTGTTTCAGCCCTAACAACTGTTCCAGTTCGGCCACCAGTTGCGCTGGTGCGATGCCGGGCTGCAGTAACGGTCGTACGTCATAACCTTGTTCGCCAAACAGGCAGAGATGCAATTTCCCCAGTGACGATATGCGCAGGCGATTACAGCTGGCACAGAAGTCTTTGCTGTAGGGCATGATCAGCCCCAGTTTGCCACGATAAGCGGAGTGGGTGAATTCCAGTGCCGGGCCGTCATGCTGGGCGCGTGTTTTGGCCTGCCAGCCTGAAGCCTGCAGCTGTTGTCGAATGGCTTCGCCGCTGACATGGTGCTCGGCGAAAAATACCGGATTGTTACCGGTTTCCATTAATTCGATAAACCGCAGGGTTACTGGCGTGTCTTTGATCCAGTCGAGGAACTGTTGCAAGCGTTCGGTATTGAATCCACGCAACAGCACGGCATTGATCTTGACGTCCAGCCCCAGGGTCAGAGCGCGCTCAAGACCCGCCAGAATTCGATCGAGATGGTGGTAGCCGGTAATGGCACCAAACTGCTCCGGGTCGAGGCTGTCGATGCTGAGGTTCAGCCGTTGCAGTCCGGCACGGTGCCAGTCATCAATCTGATCTGCCAGCCGGTAGCCATTGGTGGTGAGTGCGACCTGCTCGATGCCAGGAGTGCGGGCAGTGAGGTCAATGATCTCGGTGAGATCCTTGCGCACACTGGGTTCGCCACCGGTAATACGCACTTTGCGTGTTCCCAGTTGGGCAAATGTTTGCAGCAGTGGGGCGATTTCTGCCAGCGTCAGCGGTTCTGGCTGATCAGTTTTCTGATAGCCATCGGGTAAACAGTAGTGACAACGAAAATTGCACACATCGGTAACCGACAGGCGCAGATAGCTGAAACGGCGACCAAAGCGGTCGCTCAATCCGGGTTCATAGTGGGTCATATACACCTTTCCAAATACGGGAGGCCCGGTGGTTTCCCACAGAACCCTGGTGGCAGGGGCGTTATGCCCGCTGATCCTGTGGGATCAGTGCCACGGCTGAAGCGTCATGAGGTGTTATTCACAGCCTGTTAGAGACAGCAGCTCGGCGTTTGTAAGTTGTCAGTGTATGCGCTTTGACCGCAAATATGTAGCGACCAGAAATGGGGAGCTGGGTGTCTTGCAGGAGGGGGAGGTTGCCCGGCTGAGCAGCAAGAGTGCAGCGCCGGGCCAAACAAACGTCAGTCGACGCGGACAATCTTCATGGTATTGGTGCCACCCTGGGCGTTGAGGTAGTCGCCACGGGTGATCACAACGTAGTCGCCGCTGCTGACTTCGCCAGTTTCCTTGAGGATGGCGATGGCGGCCGGGTTAATGGCATCCGGTTCCAGTTGATCGGCATAAAAAGGCACGGTTTGCACGCCGCGATAGAGAGCAACGCGCGATTGGGTGTCTTCCCGACGGCAGAAGGCAAAGATCGGCAAGGCTGAACGCAAACGTGACATCAGCCGTGGTGTTGCACCGGTTTCGGTCAGGGAAATAATCGCCTTGACGCCGACCAGATGATTGGCGGCATACATGGCAGACAGGGCGATGGTTTCATCGATGTCGTGAAAGTCTTCGTAGAGCCGGTGCTTGGAGCGCTTGGCCAGTGGATGACGCTCGGCGCCCATGATGATGCGGGTCATGGCGGCAACCGCTTCAACCGGGTAATCACCAGCGGCGGTTTCGGCTGACAGCATAACGGCATCGGTATAGTCCAATACCGCGTTGGCGACGTCGGAGACTTCGGCACGAGTTGGCATCGGGCTGTCGATCATGGATTCCATCATCTGGGTCGCAGTGATGACCGGCTTGTTCAGCTGGCGCGAACGGGCAATGATTTTTTTCTGTACGCCTACCAGTTCGGCATCGCCGATTTCTACGGCGAGGTCTCCACGAGCGACCATTACGGCATCGGAAGCGCGGATAATGCCATCCAGTACGGCATCGTCGGCAACGCATTCGGCGCGTTCGATTTTGGATACCAGACCCGCATGGCCGCCAGCGGCAGTCAGCAGTTCGCGGGCTTCGATCATGTCATTTTCGTCACGCGGGAAGGAGACGGCGAGGTAATCGACCAGTAGCTCGGACGCCAGCTGGATGTCAACCTTGTCCTTGTCGGTCAGGGCTTTGGCGGACAGGCCACCACCCAGTCGGTTGATGCCCTTGTTGTTCGACAACCAGCCGCCAATACGAACGCGGGTATTCAGTTTGGTTGGAAAGGTTTCAGTCACTTCCAGTTCGACCCGACCGTCATCCAGCAGCAGGATGTCACCGACCTTGGCGTCTTCGATCAGTGCCTTGTAGTCGATACCGACCTGTTCTTTGTTGCCGGCATCGCGGTCGAGGGTCGCATCCAGTACGAATGGCTGGCCGATATCAAGGTGGACTTTTTGTTCAGCAAAGCGGGAAATGCGGATTTTCGGGCCTTGTAAATCCCCCAGAATCGCCACGTGACGACCCAGTTTTTTCGCCGCACGGCGCACCATGGCGGCACGGTCGCGGTGGTCATCGGCATCACCATGAGAAAAGTTGAGACGGAATACATCGGCGCCCGCTGCGATCAGCTGTTCGATTTTTTCATCTGTATTGGTGGCGGGGCCAAGGGTGGCCACAATTTTGGTGCGTCTTAGCATGAAGAATCTCCTGGGCGAACGGTGGGGTGCATGGTGTGATACCAAAGTATTATCTATCAAGAGTGGTGCGGAATCTTTACATGTATGTAACAACTGCAGTGATTTCAGCGTGTTTATACTGATTTTGCCCAGGGTTTGTTCGATTACCTGTGGCCGGTGCATTAAGAATGAATCGTTGCTCTTTTCTGGGGCGAATGTCGGTGTTTTTCGCACCTTTCTAGCGCGCAGCTGTTGTGGTTTGAACGCACGGAGGTTCTTGATACGGGTGTAGAATCGCATTACTAACGACAATGTGGACACTAAACGCAACCTTATACCTCTATCTACCCCTTCTGAAATGGACAAATTTGTCATTTTTCGAATATTGGAACCGGATGCTGGCTTGGCACCGGCCATGCAATATTCCCTCTGAGAATATTTTTGTCTGGTCAGTATTCCCGCACCCGGTGCGACTCTGACCAGTCTGAATTGGTTTGGCTAAAAAACTTACTCAATCAGAGAGGGGGAACTCCCATGACTCCAGAAGAATTGGAAGCCTTTAAAGCGGCTTTCGAAATGCACCAGGCAATGAATGTCGAGGTGTTTTATTGGTGGTGTACCGCCATCATGTTCATGATCCATGCAGGCTTCCTGGCGTATGAAATCGGTGCTTCGCGAGTAAAAAACGCGTTGGCATCCGGCATGAAAAACATTCTGACACTGGCGGTAGTGGTACCGACTTTCTATTTCTTCGGCTGGTGGATCTATAACGCTTTCCCTGGTGGTCTGATTCCTATTGATGCTTCGGGTGCGCTGCCATGGTCAACCAGTATGGGGCCTGATGTCACTGATATGGGCACCGGTATTTTCTGGGCTGCTTTTGCCATGTTTGGCGCAACGACTGGCTCGATTCTGTCGGGTGCAGTGATTGAGCGTATCCGCATGAGTGCTTACCTGATCCTGACCATTGTGGTTGGTTCGGGTGTCTGGATTCTGGCAGGTGCCTGGGGATGGCATCCAGATGGCTGGTTGCTGTTGGATCTCGGTTATCACGATGTCGGTGCTTCCGGTGTGGTTCACGCCGTCGCGGGTTTCTTTGCGCTCGGGGTGCTGATCAATCTGGGGCCGCGTATTGGCAAGTTCGTCAACGGCAAGGCAATGGCTATTGTGCCGCATAATCTGCCGATGGCACTGATTGGCCTGATGATGATTATTGTCGGTTTCTTCGGTTTCCTTGGTGGTTGCATCATCTTTAATGGCGGTGATACCGGTTGGACAACTATTTATGGTAACCCGACCAACTTGTCTGCGTTTGCGTTTAACACCTTGATGGGTTTCTCCGGTGGTGTGATTGGCGCTTATCTGGCTTCTCGTGAGCCATTCATGACCATGTCTGGTGGTCTGGCGGGCATTATTACTGTTGCTGCTGGTCTGGATGTTTATTACCCGGGTCTGACGTTCTTCCTGGCCGTTGTTGGTGGTATCACCATGCCAATGGTTGGCAAGTTTGTTGAAAAATGCGGCATTGATGACGCAGTAGGCGCAGTTGCCGTACACGGCTGGTGCGGTTTCCTGGGTGTGGTTCTGGTCGGCATCTTTGCCGCTGGTTACCCAAGTGTTCCAGAAGGTGCGCCAGATATTACTTTCTTCGGCCAGCTGCTGGGTGCTGTGATCATGTGTGTTACCGGCTTTATACCTGGCTATGCCATCTCACTGTTACTGAAGAAGATGGGCATGCTGCGAGTACCACCGAAAGTGGAAGCTGCAGGTCTGGATCTGGTGGAAATTCCCGCCATTCCTTACCCAGAGCGTGTTCCTTCTCGTGACATTGTTGAAGGCACGATTCCAGCGGATGCCGCCGGTCTGCCTGCCAATGGTGTATTGGGTAGCTGATCGACGTCTTGATTGTTTAACTCGCGGGGCATCTGCCCCGCCTGTCTTAACCCTGTAAATAAAGAGAGGAATGCATATGGATACTTCACCGATTGATAGCTGGGAAGGCGTAGGCGCTTATTTTACCTTTGCTGACCAACCTGGAATGGTGGCGTTTTTTTGTGGTCTGGCGGTCGTGACCTTTCTCGGGTTTATGTACGCACTGATCAAGCATGAGAACGACGCGTTCAACAAGCACGAAGGCTGATCCGGTCAGTCTTGATGGCAGAAGCGTCCGCAGCAGTCTGACCCCGCACGCCCGGCTTGTTCCGGGCGCTTCCTGTTTTATCTGGCAGACATTATGCACATGATCACTGTTATGCGAGTGCGCATGCGTGAGTATGTATGAATATGAAAGCGTAGTGGTTTGAACGAATGACAAGAACGAATGACAAGTAAGTGGCCGCGACCGCTGGTTAAACACACCTTCAGCAAAGACCCGTTGCTATGAGTTATCAGATATCGCTTGGCCAGCAGCACTGGCAATTTAATGACCTGAAAACCTTGTTGGCAAAGGCATCACCGCTGCGCTCGGGGGATTGCCTGGCGGGTGTAGCTGCACTCGACGAGCAGGAACGGGTTGCTGCCCAGATGGCGCTGGCCGATGTGCCGCTAAAAACCTTTCTGAATGAATTGCTGGTGCCTTATGAAGACGATGAGGTTTCCCGGCTGATTATTGACCGCCACGATGCGCTGGCATTTGCGCCGATATCCCATCTGACCGTTGGCGACTTTCGCAACTGGTTGCTGAGTGAGCAGGCGTCTACCGTTACCCTGGCACAAATCGCCCCTGGAGTGACCCCGGAAATGGCAGCCGCAGTCAGCAAGATTATGCGGTTGCAGGATCTGGTGCTGGTCGCCTCCAAATGCAAAGTCACCACACAATTTCGGAATACCATCGGTTTGCCGGGGCGCATGTCGACGCGATTGCAGCCTAATCACCCGACGGATGATCCGGCTGGCGTCGCCGCTTCGGTGCTGGATGGCTTGTTGTACGGCAGCGGCGATGCCGTGATTGGCATTAATCCGGCCAGCGATAATACCGAAGCGGTGATTACCCTAATGAAAATGCTGGACGATGTGATCCAGCATTACGATATACCAACCCAGAGCTGTGTCTTGACCCATGTGACCACGCACATCGAGGCGATGAATCGAGGTGCGCCGGTCGATCTGATTTTCCAGTCGATTGCTGGCACTCAGAAAGCCAACGACAGTTTTGGCATCAATCTGGCTTTGCTTCGGGAAGCCTATGATGCCGGCCAAACGCTGGCACGTGGCAGTGTCGGTCAGAATTGTATGTATTTTGAAACCGGGCAGGGCAGTGCCTTGTCGGCCAATGCGAATTTCGGGATGGATCAGCAAACCTGCGAAACCCGCGCCTATGCCGTTGCACGGGAGTTTAAACCGTTGCTGGTGAACACCGTGGTGGGCTTTATTGGTCCTGAATATTTGTACAACGGCAAGCAAATCATCCGCGCCGGTCTGGAAGACCATTTTTGCGGCAAATTGATGGGTGTGCCTATGGGCTGTGATATTTGTTACACCAATCATGCCGAGGCTGATCAGGATGATATGGATGTACTATTAACTCTGTTCGCGGCGGCGGGGGGGAGTTTTATTATGGGAATTCCAGGCTCTGACGACATCATGCTTAACTATCAGACGACGTCATTCCACGATGCCTTGTACGCACGTGAATTACTGGGTCTCAAACCAGCCCCGGAATTTGAAGCCTGGTTACAGCGCATTGGCATTTTTGATCAACAGAATCATCTGGCTTATGGCAATCAGAGTTTACCCGCTCCCTTTGAGCATGTGATGCGGGGAGGCCGATGATATGACCGACACCCTCCTGGTGGAAAACCCCTGGCAAGTCCTGCGCGAATATACCGATGCCCGTATTGGTCTTGGCCGTGCCGGTGTCAGCCTGCCGACGCGGGCGCATCTGGAATTCCAGCTGGCTCATGCCCGAGCCAGGGATGCCGTGCATTTGCCGCTGGATTTTGTGCAGCTGCAGCAGGATCTCGAACAGACGCTATTACAAGCCGGACTCAAGGGGCCTGTGCTGAAACTGGCCAGTCAGGCCAATGATCGACCTCAGTATTTGCAACGACCGGACTATGGTCGCCAACTGTCTGTTGCTAGTCGGGAGTGGCTGGCGCAATGGCTGACTGACAGCCAACCGGCGGCGTTTGATATTGCGATTGTTGTTGCAGATGGATTGTCTTCGCTGGCGGTACAACGACATGCCGCACCGCTGCTGGGCAGTTTGCTGGCTTCGCTGGCCGATACGCCGCTGCGGGTGGGGCCTGTGGTGATGGTTGAGCAGGGGCGGGTGGCAATTGGCGATCCTATCGGCGAGATCCTCAAGGCTCGTATGCTGGTGATGCTGATTGGTGAGCGCCCTGGATTAAGTTCGCCGGACTCGCTGGGCATCTACTTCACCTGGCAGCCTGCCAGTGGCAAGCACGACGCCAACCGTAATTGCATCTCCAATGTGCGTCACGAAGGTCTGCGTTATGAAGAAGCAACTCATAAACTGATGTACCTGCTGCTGGAAGCCGGTCGCCGTCAGCTGTCCGGGGTGGCATTAAAAGATGAATCCGATAACGGTCAGCAGCAGCTGAAGAACAAGCCCGGAAACTTGCTGCTGAATACACTCTAACTATTAATAATCACTACATTTACTGATACCAGCCGGAGAACCGCCATGAACAAATTGCAACTCGTCCTTAAACGCACGCTTTTTTATCCCAGTTTTCTGATGCTCTCGAGCGGCTTCTTTTTGCTCGAATTCCGCGGTTTGAGCGCTATTGCTACCGCAGCAGGGTTGGCATTGGCGCTGCATCTGGCCGTGAATGGCTACGATGTCTGGAAAGCGCGTCAGGTGGGGGTGTCGTCGGTAGACGGCTGATTTTCCAGCTGAGCCAGTCGGCTTTCCAGCTCGAGCAGCAGTGTGTGGGTTTTTTCCAATACGCGCTGCTGTGACTCGAATTCTTCCCGTGTCACCAGATTGGCACTACTGAACAGCAACTGCAGTCGGGATGCCATATTCTTGTGCATTTCTTCTGACAAGGATGCAAAGGGTGACTGTGCCAGTAACTGCTCGATTTTAAAGCGTATTTCGTTGGCGTTCATTTTTTATCTCCCGCTGTTTTGACGGCTGTTGCACGCTCAGAGAGCTGCTTGGCTAGCATGGCACTGTTGTGGCGCCAATGGTTACGAATATGCGCACCAGTATGGTGCTAAAAGAAATACAGTGCTCGATAAATGAGCAAGTGGATTCTCAAAACCCAGAAAATTATATCAGGAAACCCACTAATAACGGGGTTTTCAAAGTTGGCACGGTCACTGCTAACTCTCACTCACAGAATTAAAACGGTGCTCAAGGTCGCAATTCCGGATCCCAAAGCATCGAGTCTGATCAATGACTAGCTTCGCTAACCGATGAAGGAAAAAACGATGAAAAAATTGTCTCAAGCTATCGTTCTTGCTGGTGCCATGACTGCAGGTCTGACCGCTGTTCAAACTGCCCAGGCAGAAATTTCTGCTTCTGTCGACATTGCCAGTATGTACCTGTGGCGTGGTCAGGATCTGGGTCTGGATAAGGGCACGGCAGTTGTATCCGGCGCTTTGGACTACAGCCATGAATCTGGCCTGTACGCTGGCGTATGGACCTCTTCCGGTGATTCCTCTCTGGGTAATGAAACTGACTTCTATGCCGGTTTTGCTGGCGCAGTCGGTGACTTTGGCTATGACCTGGGTTATGTCACATACATTTATTCAGAAACTGCTGCTGACGAATTCGACGACGCTGCAGAATTTTACCTGGGTCTGTCTTACAGCATGGTTGGTATTACTTTCTACGTACCAAGCGATTCTGATGCAGATGGCCTGTACACCGTACTGGGTGTTGATATTCCTGATACCAGCTTCTCTGTTGCTCTGGGTAACTACAGCGATATCGATGATGAGTACACTCACCTTGACGTGTCTTACGCTTACAACGACAGTGTTGGATTCACTGTATCCAAGATTGTTGATGAAGCCAACGAAGACAGCTACGACAAGTCCATGCGTTACGTTGTGTCTTACAGCCTGCCTATCGAGATGTAAAAAGCATACAATGGCCTGTGCCCTCGCACAGGCCATTCCCATCCTTTAGCTTAAAATAGGAGTTTTCTATGAAACTCATTACTGCTGTTGTGAAGCCGTTCAAGCTGGACGACGTGCGTGAAGCACTGTCTGAAATCGGTGTTCAGGGTATCACTGTGACTGAGGTCAAAGGCTTTGGTCGTCAGAAAGGTCATACCGAGTTGTACCGTGGTGCCGAGTACGTGGTCGATTTCTTGCCTAAAGTCAAAATCGAAGTGGCTGTTGCCGAAGATCTGACAGACAAGGTTATTGAAGCTATCACCAAAGCTGCCAATACCGGCAAAATTGGCGACGGCAAGATTTTTGTTACAACTCTGGAGCAGGTTGTACGTATCCGTACCGGTGAAACCGGCGCTGACGCGCTCTGATCCTTTTCAGTTCTAACTAACAGATAAAATCTAGCCTGATGCGGGGGGCTTAGAATGGAAAACAATATTTACGAATTGCAATACGCCATGGACACCTTTTATTTCCTGGTATGTGGCGCGTTGGTTATGTGGATGGCTGCTGGTTTTGCCATGCTGGAAGCGGGCCTGGTTCGCGCCAAAAACACGACCGAAATTCTGACTAAAAACATCGCGCTGTATGCGATCGCTTGCACCATGTACTTGGTGTGTGGCTACGAGTTGATGTACGGCGGTGGTTTCTTTCTGGACGGTATTGCAGATGTGGATCCTGCTGCTGTGTTGGGTGACTTTGCGGCACGTGAAGACGGTTTCCAGGGTGGTTCAATCTACGCCGGTGCGTCTGACTTCTTCTTCCAGGTTGTCTTCGTAGCAACTGCCATGTCTATTGTGTCTGGTGCGGTTGCTGAGCGTATGAAGCTGGGTGCTTTCATGGTCTTTGCCGTTGTTATGACTGGTTTTATCTATCCAATGGAAGGCAGCTGGACTTGGGGTGGCAACTCCGTGTTCGGAATGTTCAGCCTGGGTGATGACTTCGGTTTCTCTGACTTTGCTGGTTCCGGTATTGTTCACATGGCGGGTGCTGCTGCTGCTCTGGCGGGTGTTATTCTGCTGGGTGCACGTAAAGGCAAGTACGGTCCAAATGGTGAAATCCGTGCAATCCCTGGTGCCAACCTGCCGCTGGCAACGCTGGGCTGTTTCATCCTGTGGATGGGCTGGTTCGGTTTCAACGGTGGTTCTGTACTGAAACTGGGCGATATTGCCAATGCCAACGCAGTTGCAGTTGTGTTCACTAACACTAACGCAGCGGCTGCTGGTGGTTTGATCGGTGCTCTGTTGCTGGCCTTCGTACTGTTCCGCAAGGCGGATCTGACCATGTGTCTGAATGGTGCACTGGCTGGTCTGGTGGCGATTACTGCTGAGCCTTCAACGCCGACTCCTTTTGTCGCGACCTTGATTGGCTTTGTGGGTGGCTTGATTGTTGTTGTCGCTATCCTGACTCTGGACAAAATGAAGATTGATGATCCCGTTGGTGCGATCTCTGTTCATGGTGTTGTGGGTCTGTTTGGTCTGATGGTTGTACCGGTTACTAATGACGGTGCTTCTTTTGGTGGCCAGCTGATGGGTGCAATCACTATCTTTGTATGGGTCTTTGTTGCTTCTTTCATCACTTGGATGATCATCAAGGCGGTGATGGGTCTGCGTGTGAGCGAAGAGGCCGAGTACGAAGGTGTTGATATTTCAGAATGTGGTATGGAAGCTTACCCAGAATTTACTGGCAAGTAAGTTCGTCTGATGCGGTAACGGACTCCCGCAAAAAACCCGGCCATTGTTGGCCGGGTTTTTTTATGTCTACTGTTTAGGGGACAATCTATTTAATCCTGCACGACTCTGCGCGAGTGTTGCCGGATGATTCCGACTCGGTGTCGCCGGTTTTTGACTTGACCCGTCAGGCCTGTAAACCGGCTTCGTGATTCGACCCCATCCGCTAGCCCAGAGTGAGCACCGGATTAAATAGATGTCCCCTTTAGTGCAGTACAAATACTTAAAGCGGCGCGGTCAATATCGATAGCGCCTTGGTCTGAGTGTCTGTGAGTGAAGAACCCCAGCCAGTGCTGCGAGGCTCTTGGATATTATTGCTAGTGGGGACGGCAGTCCGGCTGCAGGGCCGCCGGACAAAAAAAATATCAGAGGTCGATAAAATCGTAATAGCGATCATCAAGGTCTTGCTCCAGATGCTTGCGTTCGCTATACGCTTCAATCGCTCGGCGTGCGACTACTTTGGCGGGCATTTTGCTGGTTTTGTTGACCACTACATTACCTTGGGGGTCAAACGTCACAACCTGTTCATGAGTCTCAAACTTGATTGCAGCTTCCATCGTCACGCTCCTTGGGTTGGTTTGGCAGGGCTATGACTATTTTTGATTTCCCAGGTTGCAGTCGAATGACAGTAATGACCCGGATTGATGTATCTGCCAACCGGTTAGCTATTTAACCGATAATATTTTTCGGGTTGAAGGGTTCGTTACCCTGTTCCAGCCGCAATGACTTGATGCTGCGTTTGATATTGATGAGGTGGCGAGCAAACTCGGGGCCTCGGCGCTGTGTGACGGCGACAGCCAACATGTCGATCACCATCAGGTGGGCAATACGGGAGGTCATCGGAGTAAATTGTTCGGTGTCTTCTTCAATATTGATATGAATCGGGTAGTCGGCTTGCAAGCTGACCGCAGTATTGGCGGGCGCCAGGCTAACGACTTTGGCACCATGATGCTGGGCCAGGGCAATGGAATTGAGCAGATCCTTGGTGCGGCCACTTTGAGAGATGGCGACAGCGACGTCTTCAGGCCCCAGAGTCACTGCGGACATGGCTTGCATATGAGGGTCACTGTAAGCCGCTGTCGCAACTTGCAGCCGAAAAAACTTGTGTTGTGCATCAATAGCGACGGCCCCAGAGGCACCATAGCCATAAAATTCGACACGGGTGGCCATGCTGATGGCATTGGCAGCGACCCCTACCTGTTCTGATTTCAGCTGCGATTTGACTTGATGCAGTCGCTGGATGGTGGTGTCGGCAATCTTGCTGCAAATATTACTGATGCTGTCGTCTGTGGCGATGGCAAATTGACCAATGTTGTTGGTAATAGCCATTTCCTGGGCGACGCGAACCTTGAATTCCTGAAAACTGTTGCAGCCGATGCCACGGCAAAACCGGACGATGGTTGGTTCACTTACCTGGGCTTCCTGGGCGAGGTCGACGATGCGCATGTGCATCACTTGCTGTGGCGACCGCAACACGTATTCCGCCACTTTGATCTCGGATTTGCGCAAGTTGGGTATGGCTGCAGATATTTCGGCCAGAATCGGGCTGTTTCTCACAATAATGAGTCCGAATAATTGAAATTTGGTCACAGATTATAGAGTGCCTCTCCCTCATCGTCCTGTTAAATATCCTGCTGTACGGATAAACAGGGGATTTGTTGATCAGCACCTTCCGCAACGGGTGCAATCTGATAGACTCGCGGCATGGATACTTCACTGATAATAGATCAATTAAACGATGGCCAGCGTAATGCGGTGGCTGCGCAATCCCCCCATCAGCTGGTACTGGCAGGCGCAGGCTCGGGCAAAACCCGCGTGCTGGTACATCGCATTGCCTGGTTACTCAAGGTTGAAAATGTCTCGCCTTTTGCCTTGATGGCGGTGACCTTCACCAATAAAGCGGCAAAGGAAATGAAAGGCCGTCTGGAGCAGTTGCTGGATGTGCCGGTCAGCGGCATGTGGGTGGGTACGTTTCATGGCCTGGCTCATCGCTTGCTGAAACAGCATTGGCGTGAAGCCCGTTTGCCCCAATACTTCCAGATCCTGGACAGTGATGACCAGCTGCGGCTGATCAAGCGGTTGATGAAAGCGAACAATATCGATGATAGCCGCTATCCACCGCGACAGATGCAGTGGTTTATTAACGAACAAAAGGATGAAGGGCGGCGTGCCGCCCACGTCATTCCCTCCGCCGACCCTTTTACCCGTACCTTGCAGCAGTTTTACCAGGTCTATGAAGAAAACTGCCAGCAAAACGGTATGGTCGATTTTGGTGAAATCCTGCTGCGAGCTCATGAGCTCTGGTTGCATAACCCGGAGTTGCTGCAGCATTACCAGCAACGTTTCAGCCATATTCTGGTTGATGAGTTTCAGGATACCAACAACATTCAGTACGCCTGGATTCGTTTGCTGGCAGGCAATGCGGTGTCTGTGATGGCGGTAGGGGATGATGATCAGTCCATTTATGGCTGGCGAGGCGCTAACATCGGTAATATTCGCAATTTCCAGCAGGACTTTGCTGGAGCGGAAATGATCAAGCTGGAACAAAATTACCGCTCAACGGCGACGATTCTGGATGCCGCCAACGCCGTCATCAGTAACAACAGCGGACGGCTGGGGAAACAACTGCATACAACGGGTGAAAAGGGTGACCCTATCCGCTTGTACCGCGCCTTTAATGAGCAAGATGAAGCCCGTTACATCGCCGACCTGGTAGACAGCTGGGCCAAAAAAGGCCATGCCAGGGCCGACATGGCCATTCTCTATCGCTCCAATGCCCAGTCGCGCACTCTGGAAGAGGCCATGCTGCGGGCGGGTATTCCCTACCGCATCTATGGTGGCCAGCGTTTTTATGAACGACTGGAAATCAAGAATGCCATGGCGTATCTGCGACTGTTGTTAAATCGGCAGGACGATGCTGCGATGGAGCGGGTGATTAACGTACCGACCCGTGCGATTGGTGAAAAAACTCTGGATACCTTGCGTTCAATCGCCCGAGATCAGGGCTGCTCGTTATGGGATGCTTGTACCGAGGTGACTGCAACGGGGGGCTTGCCGAAACGGGCTGGTGCTGCCGTCACGGGTTTTATGACGCTGATTGACGAGATGTGTGTCGGGATTGATGACATAGAATTGCACGAGCTGGTGGATCAAGTGATTGCCCAGACGGGGCTGATAGAACATCACCGCAAGGAAAAGGGCGAAAAGGGCCAGGCTCGAGTGGAAAACCTGGAGGAGCTGGTGAATGCTGCCCGAGTTTTTGAAGGCAGTGGTGATGACGAAGAAGCCAGTCTGCTGGTGCAATTTCTCGATAGCGCTGCCCTGGATGCGGGTGAAGGTCAGGCCGATGAGCATGAAGATGCGGTGCAAATGATGACGCTGCATTCTGCCAAGGGGCTGGAGTTCCCCCAAGTGGTGCTTACCGGGCTGGAAGATGGCTTATTCCCGCACAAAATGTCGATGGATGATGCTGATGGCCTGGAAGAAGAGCGGCGTCTGGCCTATGTCGGAATAACACGTGCCATGGATCATCTGGTGATCACTTATGCTGAAAGCCGCCGCTTGCATGGTCAGGAGAATCTCAGCACGCCGTCGCGCTTTATTCGCGAAATCCCCGCCGAGCTGGTGGATGAAGTGCGCCTGAAAAATACCGTATCCCGTCCGTTGAGTTCGCGTCGTCCTCGCTCTGGCAACCATAAACTGGTAGCGGCGATATCGGCCGATTGGCCGTTTGGGCTGGGCAGCCGGGTATACCATGAAATGTTTGGTGAAGGGACGGTATTGCAGTTCGAAGGCCAGGGGTCAGGCTTGCGAGTGCAGGTGAATTTTGATGAGGCCGGTAGCAAGTGGCTGGTACTCAGCTTCGCCAAACTGAAACCGGTGTAAGTATATGGGGGTGACGGTAGAGATGCTGGCTGAGTGGCTTTCCACCCGCTTCTCCACATCTTGCCTGTCGAGCCTGTACTGGTGGTGCCCCAGGTGAGTTAGCGCGGCACTCGGCGAATCCGTCCGAAGTCATCAATCGCAACGTAGACGAAAACGGCATCGACCACTTTGCGGCGTTCGCTTTCGTTCGGGTTCTGGGTCCAGACTTCAATAGCGATACGAATTGACGATGAACCTATCTCCAGCATGCGGGTATAAAAACACACCGCTGCGCCTATGCGTATTGGCGACATGAATACCACGGATTCCAGAGCCACATTAGCGATGCGACCGTGTGCCAGCCGACTTGCCACCGTTTCGGCAGCATGATCCATTTGTGCCACTACCCAGCCACCACTGATGTCGCCGTGGGTGTTGGTATCTCCTCGCGATGGAATCAGACGGAGTGTCAACTCGCCATCGGGTTTGGGTTCGCAATCGTCCTTCGATCTGGCTTTCATAGGGATTCCTGATTCAAATTATTTTTCGGAAGTTTACTTCTTTTTGATCGTTGACAATACAGACTGGTCGGAGATTGGTATGAACAAAAATCGGTCATGCAACACGACAAAGGTGACATCGTGCCTAGCTGTGTGCTGTCATGCCCGAAAATAAGCGCCTGTAACTAAAATGAAACATTTTTGTAATAAACAGGTGCGCGTCATGTAGGTGTAATACAGTTACTGGACAATACCTCTCTTTTGAAAACGATCTGCCTGCTGGGAATCATCAGGTTACATTGAAGGAAATAGCATGAAACATTCTCTCGTTGCCGGTGTGGTTTTGCTGGCTTCAGTGTTTAGTCAGAACGCTTTTGCTGAGCGTAACTACATCAGCATTGTTGGCTCCTCAACGGTCTATCCGTTTTCTACGGTCGTTGCCGAACGTTTTGGCAAATCGACCAAATTCCGTACTCCTAAAATTGAGTCTACGGGTTCCGGTGGTGGTCTGAAGTTGTTCTGCTCTGGCGTTGGTGATACCACACCTGACATTACTAATGCATCCCGTCGTATCAAGGCGTCTGAGATTGCCCTGTGTGCCAAAAATGGCGTCAAGGATGTTGTCGAAGTCATGATTGGCTTTGATGGCATTGTGTTTGCGAACGCAGCATCGAATCCTCGTACCTCCTTGTCGCGCAAAGATATTTTTCTGGCGTTGGCAAAAATGGTGCCTGCAGCAGACGGTTCAGCTAAGCTGATCGCCAACCCTTATAAAACCTGGAAACAAATAAACCCTGCCTTGGCTAATACACCGATCACGGTACTGGGGCCGCCGCCAACCTCAGGAACCCGTGATGCGTTTGTGGAATTGGCGATGGAAGGAGGCTGTACCCAGTTTCCGTTTATCAAGGCGCTGAAAAAATCCGATCCAGACAAATACAAGGCGATTTGCCATGGATTGCGTGAAGACGGTGGCTATGTCGAAGCCGGTGAAAACGACAATCTGATTGTACAGAAACTGGCTGCCAGCCCGAATTCCTACGGCATTTTTGGCTACAGCTTTCTGGAACAAAATGAAGACAAGGTGCAAGGCTCGCTGGTTGATGGCGTTGAGCCTACGTTCGGCAATATTGCTGCCGGCAAATACCCAATCAGCCGTTCACTTTATTTCTACGTTAAAAAGGCTCACGTCGGAGTGATTCCAGGTATTGAAGAGTACCTCACTGAATTTACCTCGGCACGGGCTATCGGTGAAGATGGCTATCTCGCTGACAAGGGGATGATTCCGATGGAAGAACCCCGCCGTCGGCAGGTTGCGGCCAGCGTCAAGGCACTGACCCCGATCGGCCAGTAAGCGTCAGGTGCGGAGCCATACTATCGGCTCCGCTTCTGTCATACGGATGTGTTATTCAGGCCGGTAAGATTGACGGCTGTTCCTTGTTCTGTTCAGGCTAGTCATTATGACCTTCAGCATGTTGCTACTTGTCATCGCGATTCTGTTTGTAATCGCATACATTGGCGGCGCTCGCCGAGCCCGCTCCCTGGTCAGCCCCGGCGTCACGTTGAATTCATTGCCGGGCCACTATGGTTCATTGGTCGCCCTTTGGACCTGTTTGCCACCCTTATTGTTAATGTTGTGTTGGGGCATGCTCGAAAGCCCTGTTATCGACCGTTTGCTGGAAGCGCAGTTGCCAGCCGGGATTCAAGCCGAAGGAAGCAACCGCGTGAGCTTGGCGCTGAGCAAGGTTCATAATCTGGCGGGTGGTGCGAATGTGGAGTCCGATCCGGACTTGGCCCCTGTGGTCTTGCACCTGATCGATCTGCAGTCGCGCAACCGCATATTGAGTACTGCACTGGTGTTGGCGTTGGCGTTGGCTGGATTTGGCGTCAGTCTGCGTCGCCTGGCACCGTCACTACGGGCCAGGAACGAAGTGGAGGGCATTGTCCAGACACTGCTGTTCTGCAGCTCCGGTGTGGCAGTACTGACGACCGTCGGGATTCTCAGCAGTGTGCTGTTTGAAGCCTGGATGTTTTTTGGCAAAGTGAATGTCTTTGACTTCCTGTTTGGCACGACCTGGTCACCTCAGGTGGCATTGCGGGCAGATCAGTCCGGTTCTTCCGGCAGTTTTGGTGCCATTCCGCTGTTTACCGGGACCTTGCTGATTTCCATGATTGCCATGCTGATTGCTGTCCCGATTGGGCTGATGTCTGCTATTTATCTGTCTGAGTATGCCACTCCCCGTATTCGTAACTACGCCAAGCCGGCACTGGAAGTGCTGGCAGGTATTCCGACCGTTGTTTATGGCTTTTTTGCTGCTCTGACGGTGGCGCCTATCCTGAAAAGCCTGGGGGCGGATGTGGGCCTGGAGGTTTCGTCCGAGAGTGCATTGGCGGCTGGTCTGGTGATGGGTGTAATGATTATCCCGTTTGTATCGTCCTTGTCGGATGACGTTATTAATGCCGTGCCACAGTCTCTGCGTGACGGCAGTTACGGCTTGGGGGCGACCCAAAGTGAGACGATACGTCATGTTGTTATTCCAGCGGCATTACCCGGTATCGTCGGTGCCGTCATGCTGGCGGTTTCCAGAGCCATTGGTGAAACCATGATTGTTGCCATGGCGGCGGGCCTGGCGGCGAATCTGACGGCAAATCCGCTGGAAAGTGTGACGACAGTGACGGTGCAGATTGTAACCTTGCTGGTCGGTGATCAGGAGTTTGATTCTTCCAAGACTTTGGCGGCATTTGCGCTGGGACTGGTGTTGTTCCTGGTGACTCTGATTCTCAATTTTGTGGCGCTGAAAGTGGTACAGAAGTACCGGGAGCAATATGACTGATCAAGTGACTACCCGTGCCAGGGTAGAGCAAAGCATGACGCGTCGCCGTCGTGCAGAAGTGCGTTTTCGTCTGTATGGCATGCTGTCGATAGGGTTTGGCTTGCTGTGCCTGGTTGTGCTGTTTGGGAGTATTATCCTCAAGGGCGGTTCTGCGTTTGAGCAAACGGTGTTGCAATCGGAAGTATACCTCGACGGAGATTATCTGGAGCTGACTCCGCAATCGTCGGTAGAGGAGCGTCGCAACGCGGACTATGAAGGGCTGATCAAACAGTACCTGAAAGAGTCAATACCGGTTTCTGGCCGCAATGAACGCCGTGCGCTGTATAGCCTGGTCAGTGTGGGTGCACATTGGCAGTTACAGAAAGCAGTACTGGACAACCCGGATCTGATTGGTACCGCCTTAAATATCGAACTGATCATGGATGATGATGTAGACCAGTGGTTCAAGCATGAGCGCGATGAAGGCCGTGCCGGACGCCTGAGCGAATTACAGCTGGGCTGGCTCGAACAGTGGGCGTCTGATGGGCGTTTGAAAAGTCGCTTCAGTACAACCTTCTTTACCAATGGTGATTCGCGGGAACCAGAGTTGGCCGGTGTTCATGGTGCCATGATGGGAACCTTTCTGACGCTGATGGTAACCTTCCTGCTCTCGTTCCCTATCGGGGTGGCGGCAGCGATTTATCTGGAAGAGTTTGCCCCCAAAAATCGTGTCACCGAAATTGTTGAAATCAATATCAATAACCTGGCGGCGGTGCCGAGTATTACGTTTGGCTTACTGGGGCTGGCGATTTTTATCAACATCTTTGGTGTCGCCCGTTCAACGCCATTGATTGGTGGCCTGGTGCTGACATTAATGACATTGCCGACCATTATTATTTCCGGTCGAGCGGCGATCAAATCCGTACCGCCCTCCATTCGTGAGGCCGCCTTCGGGTTGGGTGCCTCAAAGATGCAGGTGGTCTTTCATCATGTATTGCCACTGGCGCTGCCGGGTATGCTGACGGGAACCATTATCGGTATGGCTCAGGCGCTGGGTGAAACTGCACCATTATTAATGATCGGCATGATTGCTTTTGTGGTCGATGTGCCAGGGTTTATTACGGATCCGTCGACGGTGTTGCCTGTGCAGATCTTTCTTTGGTCCGACAGCCCCGAACAAGCATTCACTGAACGGACTTCGGGAGCCATCATCGTATTGCTGGCCTTCCTGATCATGATGAACACTGCTGCAGTCTGGCTGCGTCGTCGTCTTGAACGACGCTGGTAAACGCTAACTATCCGGATTTTTTGTTATGAGTATTATCGAAAACCACAAAACCGACGGCGAACCGTTCTGCGACTCTCCCAAGCTGAAAGCCCGCAGTGTTGGCGTCTTCTATGCCGACAAACAGGCCATCTTTGACGTAAGTCTGGACATTGGTGCCAACGAAGTGATTGCATTGATCGGGCCATCGGGTTGTGGCAAGTCAACTTTCTTGCGTTGTCTTAACCGGATGAACGATACCATTGATATCTGCCGGGTTACGGGGGATATTCTGCTTGATGACGAGGATATATACGGCCCAAAAGTCGACGTGGTACCTCTGCGGGCGCGGGTCGGAATGGTTTTTCAGAAACCGAACCCGTTTCCAAAATCCATCTTCGACAATGTTTCCTATGGCCCGCGTATTCACGGGCTGGTGAATCATCGTGATGAACTGGATGAAGTGGTCGAGCGCAGCTTGCAGCGGGCCGGTTTGTGGTCGGAAGTGAAAGACCGGTTACATTCACCGGGTACTGGTCTGTCGGGTGGTCAGCAACAGCGTTTGTGTATAGCACGAACAATTGCTGTGGATCCCGAGGTGATCCTTATGGATGAGCCATGTTCTGCGCTGGATCCGATTGCAACTGCTAAAATTGAAGAATTGATTGACGAATTGCGAGAGAACTACACTATCGCGATTGTTACTCACTCAATGCAGCAAGCGGCTCGGGTATCCCAACGCACCGCGTACTTTCACCTGGGTCAGTTGATTGAGGTAAACCCGACTGATCTCGTGTTTACCACGCCGCAACATGCACTGACTGAGGCGTATATTACTGGCCGTTTCGGCTAAAAGGAGAGCACAATTGCCAAACAAGGGCGCACCGGTTGAAATGAACTTCAGCCAGCATATATCCGGTCAATTCAATTCGGATCTCGAAGCCATTCGTAGCCAGATGATGGAAATGGGCGGGCTGGTCGAGCGCCAGGTAGCCAACGCCATTGAAGCGATTACCACCGGTGACACGACCCCCGCAGATGACATCATTCGCCGGGAAGATGACGTGGATCGTATGGAAGTCGCTATCGACCGGGAATGCACCCAGATTCTTGTGCGTCGACAACCGGCGGCTTCCGACCTGCGTATGGTTCTGGCCGTCTCTCGCGTGGTTCGCGATCTTGAACGTATCGGCGATGAAGCAACCAAAATTGCCGTTCATGCACTGGAAATCAGTGGCTCGACCAATAGTGGCTATTGCCAGCAGTCGATTCGTTATATGGGCGCAGAAATTGGCAAAATGATTTCAGGAGCGCTGAATGCCTTTGCCCGGAATGACGTCGATGGCGCACTCGATGTGGTTCGTAACGACAAGCTCGTGGATCAGCAATATTCTGCCGCGTTGCGAGAGCTGATTACCTATATGATGGAAGATCCTCGCTCCATCGGTCAGGCGATTAACATACTCTGGATTTTGCGCGCGATCGAACGTATTGGCGACCATGCCCGGAACATATCTGAGCAAGTGATCTACGTTGTCAGTGGTGCCGATGTGCGTCATAGCTCCATTACAGAAATGGAAGAGCGCGCTCACAAGGATGATTTGCCTCATTCCGGAGAGTAAACCGAGTTCGGGCTGGAATTTTCCAGAAAGCGTGGGTTTTTCAGTAGGTTAGGTAAAAAAAATATTGACGGGTGTTGGAAGTATCTATAGTATCCCTGCCCACTTAGCCGGTATAGCTCAGTTGGTAGAGCAACTGACTTGTAATCAGTAGGTCCCGAGTTCGACTCTTGGTGCCGGCACCAGTACTTTAAACCCGCGTATATCGCGGGTTTTTTTATGTCTGCTATTCTGACAGTTCACGGTAAACCCGCAGTATATTATGACCAAACTATTGGTGCTGGATAGAAGGAGCCGTCGTAAATGGCATTGTTGATTTCCTTGTCCGGGTGGTTACGCCCCTACAATGATGAAATAGCGTTGGCGATTATTGCGACTCTGCTGGTGGTCTTTGGAGACAGTATTAATCGAACGGTACGGAAGCTGGTGAGGCAGTACTGGGTAGGCTTTCGGGTCTTGATCTTTGTCGCGCTCTGTACCTTTGGCTACGGCACGTTAACGGTCTGGTTGGTACCTTTACTGGCCCGAGTGTTAATCGGTCTGTCAGCGCCTGTCTATGTGGCCTCTGTTGTGGGGAGTTTTTTGGTGCTGGGGATTCTGGCGGAGAGATACCACAAGGGGTAACGGTGATTGGTTGGTACGCCGGGTGGGTAATCGAATAGCGCGGTGAGAATCTGGCAAGATGCAGATAGTGCGGAGTGCAGCTGAAGAAACAATAGGGGCTAAAAAATTGGGCGACTAGTACATCCTGTACAGGCCGCCACAGCACCCTGGAACAGTCCTGGTTCCTCTGGCATCGTCCTTGTCACAGTCCATCGTGTTGGTCATCCCTGAGCAAATCCATTGCTCTCATTGTCCTTTTACCTTCCTGGTAGGCCTCCTGGCCGGTCTTCCGTGGGCAATCCAATCCATTTGCCTTGCCTTCCTGGCTGATCATCCAATGACGAATATCCCTGAACCTCTTCCAGAGGTGTGTCCTGACATTCCCTTGTGTTGCTCAACCGAGCCGTCCTGATCCCTTATCGCCAATCCCTGGTTTGTCCGGCACATCATGTGCTATGTCCATTTCCTTTGCCGTCCTGGCTGCACTTGCCTGTGCTATATCCTGCTCCGCTTCTTCCTGAAGCGGGTGCCATCCTGGCCATCTTCCGTTGATTTCCTGTCCCTGTGATCGTCACTTTACCAAAGTTGGCCGTGAGCAGAAGTTCCACAAAGCTGCCAATTGCCTGCCATAAAATTGAAATGAAAAATAAATTCCATGAAAAACAAAGGGTTATATTTTTGGTTGGGACGGATGAGAGGAGTATTGCAGGCCAGCTTACGGATTTCCCACACGTTTGTGCGACATCTCGCACAGGTATGTGGGTGTATCTCTCTTTGTCTGTCGTGGGAAGGAAAATAACGCTGGCTGATTACCGGGAGGTGTGCGCGCTCTGTGCGTTCACTTGTTGTGAAAAAGCTTGCGGATCAGCAATTTCACCGTCTTCTCGCAGTGCCGGATAGGGAAGGTTATGCTTCTGGCAGAGTCTGGCTGCCGATGGTTGGCACCATTCAAATAACAAAGCACTGAATCGTACATCGTTCAGGTGACGCTGTTCAAACATACCTGCCCGCTGGCGCTGGCGGGCGGCTTCACAAAGAATGATTGCCGCCGCAACGGAGACATTGAAGGAATGTACCATACCCAGCATGGGAATGATCAGATGTTCGTCAGCCAGTTCGGAGGCCGCATCACTGACCCCTTCTTTCTCTGTGCCCATCAGTATCGCGGTTGGTTGGGTAAAGTCATATTCGCGGAAGTCGATAGCCCGGTCTGTCAGATGGGCTGCACAGACTTTGATGCCGCGCTGCTGGTGGCTACGGATGGCGGCTTCGATATCCGGATGCGTATTGACCGTGACCCAGCTCTCTGAGCCTGCAGCGGCTGCGCTAGTGACACTGTTGAGCCGGTAGGTGGTCGTTGGCCATACGCAGTGCACATCCTGAACGCCAAAGGCATCACAGGAGCGGGCAATCGCAGCGAGGTTGTGCGATTTGTAGACTTCATCGGTAATCACCGACAGGTCTGGCTGGCGTCGGTTGAGGGTGTTGATGACACAACTCAGGCGTTCTGGCGTCATGGTCGGCGATGTCTCTCTGGCTCAAAACGGGGCGGCATTGTATAAAACCTTCCAGTTTTATGCACGGAACAGGTATGAAAGACAATTTATTGATAGGAGCCGGCTATTTGTGGCGCGGCTTTACACTGTTGAATGAACCGGGAATACGCCGTTACGTCTGGCTGCCCATTCTGATTAATCTGGTGTTGCTGGCGCTGGGTATTTATTGGCTGGTTGAGTCTGTTACCAGCTGGGAGTGGCTGGACTCCGGTTGGTTCGGATGGCTTGCCTGGCTGGTTGTGCCCTTGATGTTATTACTCTCGACACTGATTTCAGGTTATCTGTTCAGTGCAGTGCTGTTGCTGTTGGCAAGCCCGTTTTATGGCTTGCTGGCAGGCAAGATCGAACGGCGCCAGGGCCATGTGGTCGAGGATGAATCCATTGCTGCACTGATTCCCCGTACGCTGATGCGTGAACTGGTCAAAATGGGTTATTACCTGCCGCGTTATTTGCTGCTGTTGTTGCTGTCGTTTGTGCCTGGCCTCAATTTGTTGATGCCGCTGGCCTGGTTCTGGTTTGGTAGCTGGGTGATGGCGTTGCAGTACAGCGACTATACCCTGGACAACCAGCAGCAGGATTTTCGTGCCAGTCGCGAACAAGTGGCGACGCAACGCTGGACGGCCTGGGGCTTTGGTGCCTCGGTGTCGGTATTGATGACGATTCCGCTGCTGAACTGCCTGGTGCCACCGGCAGCGGTGATCGGTGCAACCTTGTGGCAGCTGCAACGGCAATCTGATCAGTCTCGGCTAAGCTGAAGATTCGGGGCACCGTCAGGGTGCCAGGATATAAGTTGCTGACCGAGGTGCAGCAGATGGCTGAGCTGACAATTCTGCTAGTCGACGACGCGGCGTTTATTCGTGATCTGGTGAAAAAAGCCGTGCGTCAAACCTATCCCGGTTGTGAGCTGATTGAGGCGACCAATGGCCGCAAGGCGGTGGCGCTATTGGATAGCCATCGTTTTGATCTGGTTCTGTGTGATTGGGAAATGCCTGAGATGTCGGGTATCGAGGTATTGAAATGGATGCGCGAGCAACCGAATTACAAAGCCACGCCTTTTATGATGATCACCAGTCGTGGTGATCGTGATCACGTACTCAAGGCTGTTGAAGCCGGTGTTTCCAGCTATATTGGCAAACCGTTTACGCGGGATGCCTTTGTCGACAAGCTGAGCCGTATGGTGTTTCGGCATTTGAAAGTAAGACCAGCTACCGTATCGGAACAAGCAGTACCTTCAGCAGACCGTAGTGGCGCTTCGGTGTTGATGGGGAATGTGGGCAATCAGGCGCTGGTGGGCAAGACTGCACCAGGGGCGGCCAGAGCCGCCGTTGTTTCTCCCTTGCTGGCCAGATCCCCGCATCCTGAACCGGTGTCAAAAACCGGCGCAAAAGGCCAGGCCAATGTCCGTTTTGCCTCTGGCGTTGAAGCCCGGCTGGTTATCCGGGACATCAGCTTGCAGGAAATGATTGGTGTTTTTCGGCGTCAGGATGCACTGCCGGTGTTACTGGAGCAGGCCGTTGTTGATGTGATTCATCCTGACAATGGTGATATTGCCCGGATTAATGCGTTTGTTCGCATGTTGCAGGCGCAAGAGCCGCATCCGGACGCCGAGACTGTCCAGATTCGACTGCGCTTTGTCGATGACGATCCGGACAAGCTGGATGCCTTGTCGCGGTTTATTGGCCAGGCGCGCTAGTGTCAGAAAGACGACTGCCGGGGAAAACGCAGGTAAACGTGCTGCCCTTGCCTTCTTCGCTGCTGATTTGCAGTTCACCATCATGATGCAGCAATACGTGTTTGACGATGGCCAGTCCTAGACCGGTGCCGCCGGTGGCGATGCTGCGGCTCGGGTCGGCGCGATAGAAACGCTCGGTCAGGCGGGGAATATGATGATGAGCAATACCGATGCCGTTGTCAGTAACACTGAAATAACCTTTGCCGCCCTCTGAGTACCAGTGCAGCTTCACATGGCCGCCTTCGGGGGTGTATTTCACCGCATTAAATACCAGGTTGGAAAAGGCACTGCGGAGTTCGTTATAAAACCCCATCAGCTTTTGGTCGTGGTCAATACTCAGCGAGAGAGTGTGTTTGTTGCTGCTGAGAGAGGCTGCGTCACGGCGAATCGCTTCCAGCAGCGGTTGCAACGCCACTGGCTGAGCCTGCTCATTCTCACCTGTTTCCAGCCGCGACAGCATCAGCAGATCCTTGAGCAGATTTTCCATGCGATGACTCTGCTCGCTCATCTGTTGCAGCATGCGTCCCCAGCGGGGTGGCAACATTTCAGAAGCAGCTTGCATGGTTTCGACGTAGCCGGAAATCACCGTGAGGGGGGTGCGTAACTCGTGGCTGACGTTGGCGACGAAGTCTTTGCGCATTTCTTCCAGTTGCTTCAGGCGGGTGACGTCATGCACCAGGATCAAGCGGTCTTTACGGCCAAACAAGGTGATATTGAATTGCAGGTAAATACGCGGGTTGATTGGAGAGCGAATGGTCAGCGGTTCGCGGTAGTCCGCCTTGTCGAAGTAGGCCTTGAACTCCGGCGTTCGAATCAGGTTGGTAATGGGCTGGCCAATATCAACCGGGCTGCGTAAGCCAAGGTAGTTTTGAGCGGCCTGATTCCAGAACTCCAGTGCCCCGGTGGCGTCGACCATCAATACCGAATCCTGCAGCGCGGCGGTTGAATCCTGTATGCGGTTGATAATGGCCTGCAAGCGCTGTTGATGTTTGATGCTGCTTTGTTGCAAGCGCTGGTTTTCCGTAAAAATGGAACCCCAGATACCGAGTGTGCGTGGCAAGACGGTGGTTTGTCCCTGATCCAGCCAGCGATGCAGGCGATAGAGCTGCAGCCACTGCCAGGAGATATAGATGCCCATCATCAGGCACAGGGCTTCCAGTGGCTTGCCAAAATAATAGTAGCCACAGCCAACGGCAAGTATCAGCAGATAAAGGATTCGGCGCAGCTCTCTGCGCCAGACAGGGGTCATCAAAATCAGGAGGCTTTGATCGAAAAGCGATAGCCCGTGCCACGAACGGTCTGAATCAGCTGTTCGTGGGATTCGCCAAGCGCCTTGCGCAGACGGCGAATATGGACATCGACGGTACGTTCTTCAACGTAGACATTACCACCCCATACCTGATCCAGTAGCTGGGCGCGGGAGTAGGCGCGCTCCTGATGGGTCATGAAAAATTGCAACAGGCGGTACTCGGTAGGGCCAATATCAATCGGGTTACCATGGGCGGTCACCCGGTGACAGACCGGGTCGAGCATCAGGCCACTGACCTCGATTGGTTCTTCAATGCCTTGCGGCGTTGAGCGCCGTAAAACGGCCTTCAGGCGCGCCACCAGCTCACGCGGTGAAAACGGTTTGGTGATGTAATCGTCCGCCCCCGCTTCCAGTCCTTGAACCTTGTTATCTTCTTCGCCCTTGGCAGTCAGCATGATGATCGGCAGCTCGGCAGTTCGATCTTCGCGCTTGAGGCGGCGAGCAAACTCGACACCGCTGGTGCCTGGCAGCATCCAGTCAAGCAAAATCATATCTGGCTTTCTGTCGATAATCTGCGCATGTGCTTCCTGTACATTCGCTGCTTCAAGGCATTCATACCCGGCCATTTCCAGGGCCACGGCTATCATTTCCCGGATCGGGGCTTCATCGTCCACAATAAGAACGGTCTTGCCTGCTTTGGTCATAACGGCTCGTCACGCAAATGTCACAATAGGAATAATGCGGGGGTATTACACTGATCCAGTGTTACAAGCATGTGACACTGCTGAGATTGGCGTCAAGCATATTGCCTGATCAGGGCAAAGATGGCGTCGCCAGGGCGTAGTTCAGCACCAGGCCAACCCAAATAATCGCGCCATACCAGTGAGCTGCCAGAAACTCCTTTAAACAGGCCATACGCTCACGGCTGCGGATGGCACGTAATTGCCACCACAAATAACCACCTGCAATTAACCAGGCGAGGTAGAATGGCCACCCTGCGTCTAATTGGCTGCCTGTCAGTAGCAGACAAAAATGCGCCATGCCATAAAGAATGGCAATCATGGTGACGTCCAGATCACCAAACAGGATTGCGGTGCTTTTGACACCGATCAACAGATCATCGTCGCGGTCGACCATGGCATAAATGGTGTCATAGCCGACGGTCCAGCAGACGTTAGCAATAAATAACAGCCAGCAGAGGGATGTCAGTTCATTGGCTTGCGCAGCGAACGCCATGGGAATTGCCCAGGAGAACGCAGCTCCGAGAAACACCTGTGGCAGGTGCGTGTGGCGTTTCATGTAAGGATAAAGTGCTGCCAGAGCAACCCCGCCGAGTGACAGCCAGAGGGTCAGGGTATTGGTCATTAACACCAGCAGCAAGCCGATCAGACAGAGCATAACAAAACCGATCAGCGCCTCGCGGTCGGCTATGCGGCCCTGCGTCAGGGGCCGATCCTGCGTGCGTTTGACGTGGCGGTCGATATGACGATCGGCGTAGTCGTTGATGACACAACCGGCGGAGCGCATCACAAATACTCCGAGGGTAAAAATCACCAGGTTGGCAATCGATGGCAAACCTTCGGCGGCCACCCATAGCGCCCATAGCATCGGCCATAACAGCAGGTAGGAACCGACCGGTTTGTTCAGCCGGGTCAGCTGAATCCACTGATGCCAGCGTGGCCAGAGTTTATCGAGTGTGGCAGACAGAGGTGATTGCATAATCAATGCCTTGTGTCGTCTGGCGAATGGAAGCGCGGTGATAGCAGTAGCGAAGAGAACGCCTCCGTTACCAGTAGAGGCGCACCGTTGATTGTAAACACGGAGCGCCTTGTCCAGCAAAAACAATGCGCACTGTCGGTTACCGGTTGACAGGCTTGACTGAACTTCAATGGTTGTCGGCGCAAGCTGGCCTGGCTGAATAAGTAGCTGCCAAGAGAACGATTGCCAAGATGACGAATTGGCTGACCAACCCTTGCCAAGCTGGTCAAGGGAATGACGGTACGGGCTCTTACCAGCTCGTATTGCCCCTGGCGCAGTGATACTTCGCGTACCCATACCGGTTGCCGCCAGCGCAATTTCAGGTCGGCACATTCAGAGGGCAAGGCTGGGCCGTGATATTGTCTGACGACATCGACCGAAAACTCAGCGGGATTCAGCGCCTGCAAACGTTTGGTCAGCGATCCGGCGTCATCAAGCCAGTAGCGCCAGGGTCGGGGAATGCCCGCCAGCGCAGTTTGAAAACGTCCACTCCAGCGAGGCGCGGTTGCCAACAGCCGGGCGTGGTATCGGGGTGTAGTGCTTTTCATGGCGGCGCAGCATGCGGCAAATCGCATTTACTGGCAAGAGGATTGCCCTGTCCATTGATTTTATCCGGGTTGGCCAGTAGCTTAGGCGCCTTTACCGCTGACACGAGTGATAAACGGCGGGTAAACAAGCGATTGACAGGTATTTGCATGAAAAAGTGGCAGTGCGTGGTGTGTGGCTGGATTTATGATGAAGCCGAAGGCGCACCGGAAGAAGGTATTCCACCAGGGACTTGCTGGGAGGATGTACCGGATGACTTTACCTGCCCGGATTGTGGTGTTGGCAAAGACGACTTTGAAATGATCGAGATTTGATCATTGGCTCCTGTCTCTCCTTCATCCCCGGTCACTCTCCCTGAAGCCCCTTGGTCATTGATCATTCTGGGTGCCGGAATGGCAGGCTACCGTTTGGCTCGCGAATACCGCCAGCGTAACGCAGACGCCACAGTACTGCTGATTTGCCCTGACGGCGGGCAACTGCTGCAGGCCAGTGCCGCCGAGATGGCAGATACGCTGGGCATCGCCGTACTGAATAATACTCATGTCACCGAGATCGACCGGCTCAACGGCAACCTTGAGACACCACTGGGGCGTTTTGTGTTTGAGCGGCTGATGCTGGCGACGGACGCCTGAGTGATGGGAGATTGCTGCCTTGCTGACAAACCATGAAGCGTATCAGCATCTTGATATTGATGATCGTGGTATATAGCAGAATTTCAGGATTCATGCCTTGATTGCTCGACTATGCTTTAGCGCATGCGTCGCTGACGAACAAGCCGTATTCCAATACCGATTGACCGATAACCACTGTTTTTCTGAGCCTGCGCTGCAGGCCCGTACAATCCGGGCGTTATGCCCAACTTATTGAGAGGATTCAACTCCATGCGTAAACCAGAACTGGCGGCAGCCATTGCTGAAAAAACCGACCTGAGCAAGGAAAAAGCGACAGAAATCATCACCGTGGTGACCGATCGTATTGCCCAGGCGTTGGCTGAAGGCGACAACGTAAGCCTGATCGGCTTTGGTACGTTTGAGGTGCGTCAGCGCGCTGAGCGTCAGGGTAAAAACCCGCAGACCGGCGAGCCAATTACCATTGCTGCCGCCAAGGTACCTGCGTTCAAGCCTGGCAAGGCGCTGAAAGACTCGGTGCAGTAAGTCGCCATGACGGATGCCGCAACGCTCACCCGGCGCTGGGTCGAACTGCTGGTGGTAGGTGAAGGACTGTGTCCTTTTGCCGAGCCAGTGATGCCAGGTCTGCGGATTGACGTCTGCGAGCATCCGGATCTTGATCAGGCCACTGCGGAGTTTATGGATTTACTCACCGAAGTGGCCAGGGCCGATGCGGATGCACTGCCAACTGCCCTGTTTGTAGTGCCAGGGTTGGTCAAGGAATTTGATGAATACTGGAACTGGAGCCTGATTTGCGAGCAGTTACTGGTACAAATGGGGTATGAAGGCCTGTTACAACTGGCCACATTTCATCCCAACTACTGTTTTGATGGTGAACCGCTGGATGATCCAGGCAACTTCACCAATCGATCACCCTTTCCCATGCTGCACATTATTCGTGAAGCACATATTGAACAGGCGCTGGCGTCGGTGCCCTTCCCTGAGCGTATTCCCGTGCGTAACCAGAAACATCTGCGACGCTTGGGTATTCAGGGTGTGCTGGCATTAATGCCGGCGCTGGCGGATACCGCCGTACTGTCTGATCAACCTGCGGGCCGGTGTTCGCCGCAGGAGTAGTCGGTGCAGGTTACCCCTGATGGCTGTGGCTCTTCTGATCAAACGATGTGGAATTCACACCTGAATTCAACGATTAACCGCAACACTTGAATATTCACTGCGAGAGACAAGTGACCGGTGAGTGAGAACGCCCCCTAGGCCGACAGTGCCTGCACCAAATCGCTTAATTCCCCAACATGGGAGACCAGCTCTTCGATCGCCTCTCCGGCAGCATTGTCACTCAGACCCAGCGCGCTGAGCGTGTCCGGGTCGAGGGCTTCTTGCGGGCCATCACCATAACCGTGGGCGCGTAAGCTGCGAGTGGTGACGTTCAGAATCCGGGCGTAAACGGCGTGTTCACCGTCGTAGTGGGGATTATGTTGCTGACGCAAGGCGACCACGACTTCTTCCGGCAGATCCCACTGCTGCAGCAAGCTGGCGGCGATCTGTTCGCGGGTAAGCGCCAGCAGGTGGCGCTCGATATAGCAGCGATTGATATGAGGATTGGCTTCTATATGGCGATTTATCAGCGAAAATTGCGGCGGAAAGACGTGCGCCAGCACCAGAAAACCAAAGTTATGCAGCAGTCCGCAGAGATAGGCGAGGCCACTATCCGGGCGGTTTTTTAACTTGCAACGGCGGGCCAGGTCGCTGGCCAAAGCGGCCCCCAGTACGGCTTGTTGCCAAAAAGGAGTGTAGCCTTTCGGGCCTTCACGAGGCACATCAAGGCTGCGCCCCAGCGCCAGGCCGAGAGCCAGGTTCATCACCAGGTCAAACCCTAGCACTCGTAAGACGGCTTCTTCGACCGTGGTAATATTGCCTCTGGATCGATAGTAGGGTGAACGAGCCCAGCTGAGGATCTGGGCACTCATGCTGGGATCCAGTTCAACGGCCTGTGCCAACGATACCGTGTCGGCATTAGGATCGATCCGCAATTCAATGATACGGCGAGCGGTTTCTGGCAGTGGCGGCAAATCGAGGGTGTCTTGCAGGCGCTGCTGAATACGCAATGGAGTGAATTGCCGTACGGCAGCGTTGATGTCATTGGTATCTTCTGCGGTGGTCGCATGATACAGATCGGTCTGGATCGGGGCCGAATAATGGCCAATATGCGAACGTGTGGTGAGTGCCCGGAATTGATCCGCAGGCAAGCGCAGGCAAGTGTTGGTCGTACTGGACTGTATATACAGCTCATCCAGCTCCAGCAATGAGTGATCAATCAGGCTTTCTATCTGGGTCAGTTGTGGCAGCGCAGGAGAGTCATCAAGCCCCAGTTTTTGCTTCAGCGCTTGCAATTCATCCGGTGACAGGGCTGTAAATTGCCGTCCCAGCTGATGTGCCAGCTGGTTCAGATCCAGTAGCCGATTGGATGGAATCAGCACCTGTACTCTGCCGTGGACATCTTTCAGAAAAATAACTTTTGCCAGGCTGCCAGGCGCTGGCGTTGCACTATCCATGATCATGGTTGGATCACCCGTTGTGTCGTCGCTGGTTGTGTGATGAATATTCCATTGCCCGAGTGCCTTTTTAACTGAGGCCAGAAACGCCATGACCACTCCGTTGATTTCAGTGTTAGTACAGACAATATAGATCAGATAGTCGTCTTTGCCCGTTCTGAACAATCAACGGATCATGAACGGCTTATACTGCGGCATAACGTTCGGCATCTCCGAGCCAGCGCAGGATCAACGGCTCGACCCGTTCAGGATGCTGCTGCCAGAGCTGGGTTGCCATCTCCCGTACCTGGGGGAGCAGTTCGGCATCGCGTTGCAAGTCGGCCACCCGCAACATTTGCAGTCCGGTCTGGCGGGTGCCAAGTACTTCGCCCGGCCCGCGCAACATCAGATCCTGTTCGGCAATATAAAAACCGTCCTGACTTTCACGCATCACTTGCAGGCGTTGCTTGCTGGTGAGTGACAACGGCGCCTTGTACAGCAATACACAATGGCTGGCGAGGGAACCACGGCCGACGCGGCCACGTAGCTGGTGCAGTTGTGCCAAGCCCAGGCGCTCCGGGTTTTCGATCACCATCAGGCTGGCATTGGGCACATCAACCCCCACCTCGATCACGGTGGTGGCGACCAGCAGATCCAGCTCGTGAGCTTTGAAGGCGGCCATTATGGCGGCTTTTTCGCTGGTTTTCATACGCCCGTGTACTAACCCGATACGCAGATGGGACAGTTGTTCGGCCAGCTCGGCGGCGGTGTTTTCTGCGGCCTGGCATTGCAAGGCTTCGCTTTCTTCAATCAAGGTACACACCCAGTACGCCTGGGCCTGCTCACGACAGGCGTTATCGACGCGCTGAATCACTTCCTCGCGGCGCTGGTCAGACACCGCCACCGTGGTGATAGGGGTACGACCAGGTGGCAGTTCATCAATGATCGACGTGTCCAGATCTGCATAAGCACTCATCGCCAGAGTACGGGGAATAGGGGTTGCGGTCATAATCAACTGGTGAGGGGAGAGGCCGCCGAGGTTACCCTTTTCTTTTAATGCCAGGCGCTGGTGGACACCAAAGCGATGTTGCTCATCTACAATCACCAAGCCGAGGCGATGAAACTGTACCTCATCCTGAAACAGGGCATGAGTGCCTACAATCAGCCTGGCTTGGCCGCTGGCGATGGACTCCAGTGCAGCGACTCGGGCCTTGCCCTTGGTTTTACCGGCCAGCCAGCCACAATGAATACCTAACGGCTCGAACCAGCCGCTCAAGTTCTGAAAGTGCTGTTCCGCGAGGATTTCCGTCGGTGCCATCAGCGCGACCTGAAAGTCCGCCTCTAACACATGACAGGCTGCCAGTGCCGCGACCAGTGTTTTACCAGACCCGACATCTCCCTGTATCAGCCGCAGCATTGGCAGTGGCTGGGAGAGGTCGGTAACAATGTCCACCGTTACCCGTTGCTGGGCGCGGGTAGGAGTAAACGGCAGCTGTTCGAGCAGCGCATTGTGCAACGTCCAGGTGTCCTGAATGGCGGGTGCACCTTGCTGTTGCAACTTTGAGCGCAAGCGTTGCATTGACAGTTGATGCGCGAGTAATTCTTCGAGAATCAGCCGACGCTGAGCCGGGTGGTGGCCACTGGCCATTTCGGCCAATTCTACTTCTCGGGGTGGGCGGTGCAAAAACAGCAATGCCTGTTTGAGCGATGGCAGCCCCCATTGTTGCAGCCAGTCGAGTGGTAACAAATCGTCCAGTGGAATGTTGTTGGCTGCCAGCCACTCCAGCGCCTGCTCCATCAGCAAGCGGATACGCTGTTGGCTGATACCTTCGGTGGTGGGGTACACGGGGGTCAGCTGCGGTTCTGGCAGGTCATCCAGACTGGTTTCCAGCAGTTGGTATTCCGGGTGGTAAAGTTCCAGCCCGCTGGCACCACGGCGGGCTTCACCATAACAGCGTACCAGTGCGCCGCGCCGGAACTGGCTTTTCTGTGCGGCATTGAAGTGATAGAAACGAATGCTTAATACGCCGCTATGGTCGGCAATTTTTACCAGCAGACTGCGGCGCTTGCCGAACAGTACATCGGCCGACCGCACTTCTCCCTGAATCACAGCAGGTTGCTGATGTTGCAAGCTGCCAATCATCTGGATACGACTGCGATCTTCGTAGCGGAAGGGCAGGTGGAACATCAAATCGGCCAGCGAGTGAATATTCAGCCGTTGTAGCTGTTCTCGCAGTTTTGGGCCGACACCCTTGAGCCGGGTCAGATCAAGCTGTTTGTCCATAGCGGGATGGGCTTAGCTAATACGGCACTGACGTGCGGTATCCAGCAGCAAATCGACGGCTTGCCCGCGTGGGAAGCTGGCCCGCCAAGCCAGTGCAACGGTACGAAATGGCTGCGGATTGGTGAACGGGCGGGTGATTACCAGGGTGAGATCAAGGTTGTTCACCGCGCTTTCCGGCAACACCGTAATACCCAGTCCAGACGCCACCATGTGCTTCAGGGTTTCCAGTGAACTGCCCTCCAGTACGCTGCCAAGGCGGGTATGGTGCTTGTGGCCGAGCACCGGACAATATTCGAACACCTGATCGCGAAAGCAATGGCCTTCGCCGAGCATCAACAGATCTTCATCGGCCAGTTGATCGGGGGTGATGGTTTGCTGGGATTTCCACGGATGGTTCTTTGGTAACACCACGACAAAGTTTTCATCATAGAGAGGGCGTGTCAGTACATCCGGCTCATTAAATGGAAGCGCTACAATGATGGCATCGAGATCGCCGTCGCGCAGCTGACGCCGCAATACTCCGGTATAGTTTTCTTCCAGATACAGTGGCATGGTTGGCGCACGCTGGTGGATCTGTGGCACCAAATGCGGAAACAGATAGGGGCCGATGGTGAAAATTGCGCCAATCTTGAGCGGTGAGCTGAGTTGATCCTTGCCGGAACTGGCCAATTCACGAATGGTTCTGGCTTCCTCTAACACCCGTTGTGCCTGGGCGACGATACGTTCACCAATGGGCGTGATTGAGACCGCACTTTTACTGCGTTCGAAAATGGCAATATCCAGTTCACCTTCCAGCTTTTTGATGGCGACACTGAGGGTGGGTTGGCTGACAAAACACTTCTCGGCAGCTCGGCCGAAGTGTTTCTCCTGGGCGAGCGTCACGATGTACTTGAGTTCGGTCAGGGTCATAATTGGCTGCCTTCATGGCTATTTTAAGTTTGATTTAGTCTACCTATGGAACGGGCGGAGTAAAAGCCTGAACTGCGGGATCGTGCTCAGGCGTTGACTAATATAGTAAACAGGTAAAAATACGTTCGCACGAGAGGGTGGAAAAGCGGAACCGCTGAATTTACCCCGGTGGCGTTATCGGTCGCTTGTGTTACACGGCCTCTGCCCGGCTTGCCGTGGTCGGCGGGCTGATCGATGTACCAGACAACGCTCAGTAGCAGTTTGATCACCAGGAGAATTTGATGGCACGTATTCTGATTGTGGGCGCAGGCGATGTTGGCGGCACGCTGGCCATGCAACTGGCTCAGCACCATCAGGTGTGGGGTTTGCGGCGTAGTGGTGGAGCAAACAGCGCTAACCTGCAATGGTTACAGGCCGATGTGACCGACCCGGAAACACTACAGGAGTTACCAACGGATCTTGATCTGGTGATATACAGCGTGGCATCGCCAGTGTTTTCGAAAGAGGGCTATCACGACTATTACGTCAACGGGGTACGGCATGTTTTGCAGGCCTTGGCAGATCAACGTTTGCGGCGCTTTATCTTTGTATCCAGCTCCAGTGTGTATCATCAGATGGATGGCGAATGGGTCGATGAAACCTCGGCGACCGCGCCTCATTCCTTTGCCGGCAAGGAGCTGTTACAAGCCGAGCAAGTACTGCAAGACAGTCGTTTTGAGAGTACAGCCGTCCGTTTTACCGGCATCTATGGCCCCGGTCGTAATCGGCTGATTGAGCAGGCGCGTCATGGTGGCCATTGCGACCCTGAGCCACCGGTGTGGACCAATCGCATCCATCGTGATGACTGCGTTGGGGTACTGGCGTTACTGTGCGAAAAAGCCTTGGCTGGTGAGCCGTTGGAGACGTTGTATCTGGCGACCGACGATGAGCCTGCCACCTTGTTTGATGTGTTGGAATGGCTGAAGGATCGTATTGCTGAAGTGGATCCGGATCACGATATGCCAGAAGTCACGCGGCGGGCCAATCGCCGTTGTCGTAACGATCGCCTCAAGGCGTTGGGCTACGTATTTCGCTTCAGTAACTACCGGGAAGGGTATGACGTTATGCTGAGTGAGCTGGGTTACGAATGAGAGCCAGGCAAAAACGTCAGGTCAGTTTTTCAGTCTGACTATTTTGTTAACACCGGCAACGTTACGTAACTTGCGGATGACCCGCGCCAAGTGTTTGCGCCCCTGAATATTGACCTTTAGCTGAGTAACGCTGAGGCGGGCATCGCGTTCCTCGACACTGATCTTGTCGATACTGGCATCCGCCATGTGAATGGCACTGGCGAGATCAACAATCAGACCACGGCGGTTTTCCATATAGACCTTGAGGTTGACGGTAAACTCGCTGTCGATGTCTTTTTCCCAGCTCAGGGTGACGCACTTTTCCGGGTTATTACGAAAATCTTCAATATTGCGGCAGGTTTCTGTGTGTACCACCAGACCCTTGCCAGAGCTGACGTGGCCGAGAATCGGGTCGCCAGGGATGGGGCTGCAACATTTGGCGAAACTGACTACCAGGCCCTCGGTACCACGAATAGAAAGGGGACGTTCTGCGCTGGCTTGCAGATCGATATCGGTGCCCCGATAAGCGGCCAGGAAACGTCGTGCCATTAGTGGTGCCATGCGATTGCCTGAACCAATTTCTTCAAGCAGATCGTCAAACTGTTCCAGACCGGTTTCTTTCAGCACCAGATCGATCTGGTCGCGATCAACATCGGCCAACGACTTGTCGAGCCCGGCCAGTGCTTTATTTAGCAGCCGTTCACCCAGTGCCACGGATTCCGAGCGGCGCTGGTTTTTCAGATAGCTGCGGATATTGGAACGTGCCTTGCCGGAGACAACAAAATTAAGCCAGGCTGGATTCGGTTGGGCATTGGGAGCGGTCACCACCTGTATCGTCTGACCACTTTGCAGCTTGGCGCTGAGCGGTGACAGTTGCCGATCGATGCGACAGGCAATGCACTGGTTGCCAACATCGGTATGCACGGCGTAGGCAAAATCAATGGCAGTGGCACCGGCTGGCAAGGTAAGAATCTTGCCTTTTGGGGTGAAGACGTAGATCTCATCGGGAAACAGGTCGACCTTGACGTGCTCGACAAACTCCAGCGGACTGCCCGCGTTTTTTTGCAGCTCCAGCAGGTTCTGCACCCATTGGCGCGCCCGCTGGGAGCCACTGGTCTGATCACTTTCGGATTTATACAACCAATGCGCAGCAATGCCATAGTTGGCCATGGCATCCATTTCTTCGGTACGAATCTGGATTTCGATGGGGACGTTGCCAGCGTTAAACAGCGTGGTGTGGAGCGACTGGTAACCGTTCGCCTTGGGAATGGCGACGTAGTCCTTGAAACGGCCGGAAATCGGCTTGTAGAGGCTGTGCATCAGCCCGAGGATGCGATAGCAGGTATCGACTTCATCGGTGATGATACGGAAGCCATAAACATCCATGATTTCATCGATGTCTTTTTTCTTCGACTTCGCCATCTTGCTGTAGATGCTGTACAGATGCTTTTCACGGCCCACCACTCGGGCCGAGATGTTGTACTCGCTCAGGCGGCCGCGAATGCTGCTTGAAATCTGCGAAATAATTTCGGCGTGGCGGCCACGGTGGTTCTTGACGGCTTTGCGAATCAGCTCTGAGCGCATCGGATGCATGGCTTCAAAGCAGAGGTCTTCCATTTCGACACGGATGCTGTTGAGACCCAGCCTGTGCGCAATAGGAGAATAGATGTCCAGGGTTTCACGGGCAATGCGGCGGCGCTTGTCGGGACGCAGCGGCCCAAGTGTCCGCATGTTATGCAAACGGTCGGCGAGCTTGACCAGAATCACGCGAATGTCTTTCGCCATGGCCATGGCCATCTTCTGGAAATTTTCGGCTTGTTGCTGCTCTTTGTCTTCAAAATGGATGTGCGTCAGTTTGGAGACACCATCCACCAGATCCGTCACCACATCGCCAAATTGGGTGGCCAGCGCAGGCTTGGGAACGCCTGTGTCCTCGATCACATCGTGCAGCATGGCCGCCATCAGGCTCTGGTGATCCAGGTGCATGTCGGCGAGGATGCTGGCGACTGCCAGAGGATGAATAATGTAGGGTTCACCACTGCGCCGACGCTGGCCGTCATGGGCCTGCTCGGCGTAGTAGTAAGCCCGGCGCACCTGCTGGATTTGCTGGCGGCTGAGGTAATGCGACAGTCGTTCGGACAAGGCATCAAGAGTGGGCATGAGGGTCTCCGAAGGGTTGATGCGCTGTCGTGGACTTAGTACTGCTCGGCTTTGGCTGCCTCTTCCTGTGCCGCGATCGTCGCTGGAGTGACCAGCTCCGCTGAAATTTCGCGCAGGGCAATAACGGTCGGCTTGTCGTTCTCTTCCGGTACCAGTGGCTCAAAGCCTTCGACTGCGAGTTGGCGCGCGCGCTTGGTCGCAAGCATTACCAATTCGAAGCGGTTATCAACGTTGGTCAGACAATCTTCAACAGTTACGCGTGCCATAAAATTCAAAGTTCCCGTCAGATGAGAAATCGGTAGAACCGGGCATTTTAACTGATTTTCTTGGATATGGAAGCTGCTTTGTTGGTGATCATGCGGGTCAACCGGGTATTAAATTGTCGGGTTATATCAGCGCTTGTAGGATTTGGTCAGTACTGGCAAGGGTTGCAGAGCTGTTGGCGACAATATGCGATTATCAAAAACATCGGGTTTTCAGACAGAGTAAGCCCACCAAAGTCCATCTCTGTTGCAAGCAGAGAATGAAAGTGAGGTTACCTTGATACCAACGGTCAAAATTCTCAGCCGTCGCCGATTGCTGGCGCGGGCGACATCTCTGGCTGCGTCTCTGGCCATTACGCTACCGGTCACCGGCCTGGTTGGATGTGGTGGTTCGGAGTCAGTATCGGACTCTGACAGCCGTACGGATACTACTGATTTAGCGGAGAGCGATTCTGATTCATCAACCGATACTTCGTCTGACAGTGACAGTGTTGCCTCAGATGAGTCGCTGGCACAGGATAATTCAGCAATCGACTGGGCTTCCGGTGGCACCGACAGCATGTCGGCAGAATACCCGAACCCTTTTGATGCAGGTTATGGCAATACCTGTGATCTGACCAGTCAGACCACGGCAGGGCCGTGTTATTCCGACACCGTGGCGCGGGAAGATATATCCGAAGGTCGGGTCGGCTTGCCAACTCGATTGTGTTTCCGGCTGGTGGATGCTAACTGCGATCCGGTGGCCGGAGCGGTAGTCGATATTTGGCACTGCGACCGCCTTGGGGTGTACTCGGGCGATGCGATGCAGTCGGTAAATTTTTGTACTGGGGGCGATAGCGAATATACCAGCAACGATTTCTTTCGTGGCACTCAGACAACCGATGCCGAGGGTGTCGTCTGGTTCAGTACCTGCTTTCCGGGCTGGTACAGCAGCCGAGCGGTGCACATTCATTTTATTGTTAGCATTAACAATACCAGCTACGTAACGTCGCAGGTGGGTTTTGTGGATGACCTGGTCGATGACATTCTCACCAGTCACGCTGAATACAGTAGCCGGGGAACGCCAGACACGCACAATTATAACGATACTGTCTTCCCGTCATCTGGCTATGAGGAGTATTTGCTCGATACCCATAAAATGTCGGATGGCTCGATGCTGGCATGGAAAACGCTGATGATTAACGCTTGATTTCAGGCGTGAGTATCACCCTGAAGCAGCGCCGTCAGTGTATCGGCATGCCGTGCTTGCTGGGCTTCGATGCGATGACGGCGGGCAATCACGATAGCGCAGAGTTCTTCCAGCGTGTTGTTGAAATCGTCGTTAATGATCAGGTAATCGTATTCGCCGTAATGGCTCATTTCTGACTGGGCATCGCGCATCCGGCGATTGATGGTGGCTGCGTCATCCTGGCCACGGCCTTGCAGACGTTGACGCAAGGCACTGATGGACGGTGGCGCAATAAAGACGGAAACCGCTTCCGGCATCAGTTTGCGTACCTGTTGCGCGCCCTGCCAGTCGATCTCCAGGATCACATCGCGGCCTTCGGCCAGTTCGCTTTCGACCCAGCGTTGGGAGGTGCCGTAGAAATTATCGAATACCTGGGCGTGTTCCAGAAACGCCCCTTCGCCAATCATTTGCTGAAACTCATCGACATTGACAAAGTGGTAGGCAATGCCATTGTCTTCGCCAGGGCGAGGTGTACGAGTGGTGTGGGATACCGATACACCGATATAGGGCATGGTTTTCAGCAAGGCATTGACCAGGCTGGTTTTACCGGCGCCAGAGGGGGCGGAGAAAATAAACAGAGTGCCAATCATCAGGGAAAGTCTTCTTGCTGGTTCGGGAATTCAGCCAGTATATCAAAATCTGTTGGTCAGGCTTGTTTGCGGTCAGTTGGCCACCCACCAGATACCGCTGACAACCAGTAGCGAAAAGGGCATGGACAGCAGAATCATCATGGCCACTTCATCGGCAGGGCCTTTGTAACGCGCTGTCAACATGTAACTGATGACGGCCATGGGCATCGCTTGCTGCACCAGCATGGTCAGGGTTTCGGTCTCGGATAGTGGCACGATCCGGGTAACCAACAAGGCCACCGCGACTCCGATGAATGGGCGCCAGGCAGAAAACATCAAGGTACGACCGAATGCCGATCGATCCGACCAGCTCAACTGTGCTACGGAACGGCCCAGTAGCATCAACATAATGGGTAAGGTAATACCGCCGAGCATCGACAGGGTTTTCATTACTGGATCCGGCAACGACAGCCCAAGAGACAACACCACGGCACCGATGATCAATGCCAGAATCGGCCCGTTTTTGATCAGCTGACGCGGAGAAAAGTCCCCCGACATACAGCCTACACCCAAGGTAAAGTGGCTGATTTGTACCACTGAAGAGATCACCACGGCGGCGGCCAGACCTTCATCCCCAAACAGGGCGTAACACACCGGAATACCCAGATTGCCTGTATTCGGATTGGTTAGCGGTGGTAAATAGAAGCGCGGACTTTGGCCAATCAGACGCAGAAATATCTAGGGGGCGTTCTCAATTGGTCAATCGGACCTGCTGAGAGCCCGTTGGCTTCAGAACAAGGCATGAGGAGTGTGGTTTAGCGTGCTCAATAAGCGACGAATAACACCGTTCTGGAGTCAACTGGCCTCAGCCCGAAGGGTTATGGTTAAAAATCCATCATGCGGTGTTGTTGAACTTGAAAAGGGCCCACCATTCTCTGCGTTCAACGCCTTGCCTGATGGATTTTTTCTCCATAACAGGACGCGTTAACTAATTGAGAGCGCCCCCTGGGTCACGACGGCAACTATTGCCAGAATCAACACGGTCGTACCGACCAGCTTGGCCATGCCCAGCACATCCATTTTCATCGACAGGACGGACGTCAGCAGTAAGGCTGGTACACCAATATGACTGACCAGGGCACCCAGTGTCGGGCTGTCGAGATAATCGGTTTTTCTGCTTAACAAGATGCCTAATAACATCAGCAAAAAATCGGGGTGAGGGCACTGGCAAGAGCCTGAAGCATGGAACATTAACCGTACGACAACCATCGGAGCCGTATTCTAGCAGGCGGCAGACAATCTATCTGCGTACGGTTAGTTCGCGGGTGGTTCACTTGCTCGGCCGTTGATAATCCAGGCTGATTACAGCGGGCGGGTGCTGGCGCAAATATCCCGCTGATCAAACTGGCGGGCTGCAGCCACCAGATTGGGGTAATCCGTCAAGGTGTGCAGCTCGCGGAACAGAATCCAGTCAACCAGGCACACGATACAAATTGCCGCGTAATTCCAGGCATCAAACTGACCTGTGGCCGCTTGCTGATCGAGCCAGCCGAGGGAATCCTCAATACGTTCCCGTTGCAGTTTGAAGATCAGGCGATCCTCTGCGACTGGCAGTTCAGAGCGCTTGCTCATTAACAGGATGACCATGGAGTCGGTCACCGCATCGATCACGCTGATCTGATTCGCCTGTGCAAGCGTCAGCTCCGGCTGCTGCAAGCGTTTTTGCAGGTAGTGGTGAATCACGTGAGAGTCGAAAATACGGCTGCCGTTATCTTCCAGCACCGGCATTTTGCGGATCGGAGTAATGGTGGCGAACGATGCCCGGTCTTCGTCTGTCAGAATGTTGACTGGCTGGAGTTGGTATTCCGTACCCTCCAGCTGCATTCTGATGCGTCGCACAAAGGGGGAAGCCAGGCTGCCGTACAGAGTCATCGTCATGAAAATCTCCTGAAAATATAACGCTCAAGGGGACATATATTTAATCCGGTGCTCACTCTGGGCTACCGGATTAAATAAATGTCCCTCAAGCAATAAAACGTTGCCAGGCAATATCATGCAATGGATTGACGTTGCAGGACAGCCCCGCTTCTTTATTAAACCGGTTGCGGCCAATCAGGGCGTCAGTACCGCCACGCTACCGGTGCGCTCCATACACAGATTCAGCCATTGGGTGACGTGGTGGTAAGATTCCAGCTCCAGCACCTGTTTGGCGTCATACACCTTGCTGAGCGCCCTGACCCAGGGCCAGAGCGATATATCCGCGATGCTGTAATTATCACCCATCACGTACCGATGATCGCTCAGGCGCTGGTTCAGCACCTTGAGCAGACGGCCGGTTTCATCCTGATAACGGGCCAGCGCCCGCTTGTCCTCCCAATCCGCACCGCCAAATTTCTGGAAGAAACCAAATTGGCCGAACATCGGGCCAACACCGCCCATCTGCCACATCAACCATTGGATCGTTTCATAACGGGCATGGCGGCCGGTAGGCAGGAAACGACCGCTCTTCTCCGCCAGATACAACAAAATGGCACCACTTTCCCATAGCGCCAACGGTTTGCCGTCCGGGCCGTGGGGATCGATGATGGCCGGAATCTTGTTGTTCGGGTTTAACGCCAGAAACTCCGGGCTGTGCTGGTCAGCATGACTGAAACTGAGGCTGTGTTTCTCGTAGGGCAGGCCGGTCTCTTCCAGCATTGCCGATACCTTCAGGCCATTCGGCGTATCGACGCTATAGAGCTGGATAATATCGGGATTCTTGGCAGGCCAGCGTTGGCTAATCGGAAATTCGTCAAGCATGGTGCTGATCCTCTTTTTTAATGAACACCTTTGTGGCACTCCGCGCTAGGGTTGGTTCCTGAGCGGCATTGATCACTGCCGAACGCTTTGGTGCAACAGCGGCTGTTGTCGTCGCCTTGGGCTATCACACGGAGCGTGGGGCCAGTTGGTTCTCGTTTCATCCCCCCCGTTTCCATGCTCCTGCGCGCAGTCACAAAAACTTAATGTCGCCACTTTATCCAAATCCCGTCTTTAGCTCTGTTCCTTGGGGGCGCAGCTCGGCTGTGTTCACAAACTTTTATCTTTTATCAAAAGGGAAGAGACGTAATGAGGGCTGGACATACACGGCTAATTACCGGCACGTTAGGGCTGTTAATCGCCAGTCCGCTGTGGGCAGCGGGCATCAAAGTAGATTTTGTCATGGATGGCCAGCCGGTGGGTGATGCCATCGTGTTGGAAGATGGTCTGGAATTGGGCCGTACTGACGCCAATGGCAGCCTTTGGATCGACAGTGTTGATGGCGGCCGCAAGGCGCTGGTGGTTGAAGCGGCGGGTACACGTATCCCCGTCAGCTTTACGCTGGACAGCGACGAAGCAGCGTTCGTCAGTATTAGCAAAACCAGTGGCGTGGCCAGCGCGGAAAAATCCGTTAAACGTATTCCTCTGAGTCAGTTGAGCCACCGTAATGGTCAAGTCAGCTCTGACGATGGTGCACTGGTGGGAGTGATTGAAGGTGCTGTCACCGACGACATTACCGGCGCGGCCATTGCCAATGTGGTGGTCTCGGTTGAAGGCAGCGACATCACGACTCGTACAGACGGTTATGGTACCTACGAAATTCAGCTGCCAGCTGGCAACTATCGGCTGACTTTGCAACATCCTGATTATCGTGGCCAGACGCTCTCTGGCGTCAAAGTGGTGTCACAGTTATCGGTCAATCTCGAAACCAATATGAGTAGCAGTGACGACGGCTACAGTCAGGGTATCGAAGAGGTAGTCGCCACTGCCAGCTATCAACCTTATAACCCGGTCGACATGGAGCGTATGTCTAGCTCGGTGCTGGACAGTATGGACTTTACCCAGATCGCCCGCTTCGACGACAGCACCGTCAGCTCGGCGCTCAAGCGGGTGGTCGGGGTCAGTTTGGAAGACAGCCGCTATGCCATTGTTCGGGGTATGAAAAGCCGTTACCAATCCACGTATTTTAACGGCGCAGTGCTGCCTGCTACCGATCCGGCCCGGCGTGATCTGCCGCTGGATATCTTCCCGGCCAGCATTATGCAAACCCTGTCGTTGCAAAAAAGCGCCACTGCCGACGTGCCCGGTACCGCCACCGCTGGTCATATTGAAATGAAAACCAAGCCAACGCCGGACGAAGGCTTCTTCAAAATATCGGCCACGCTGGGCTACGGCAAAGCCAACAGCGAAGAAGGCTATATGAGCAAAGAAAGTGGCGGCAGCGACTGGACCGGTTATGACGACGGTTTTCGTGAAATGCCAGACATAGCCAAAGAAGCCCGAGGCGCTTATTTCTTTGGAGATCCAGACGCAGATGGCAGTAACGGAGTTGGGTATAGCGAAGAATTTCTCCAGTACCGTGAAGACCTGGGTGAGTCCTTTGAAAACTACGGTGTTTACAAAGGTGATCTGCCCGCTGATGTGTCCTTCAGCCTGGCGGGTGGTGACAGCTGGCTGACAGAAGACGGTCAGCGACTGGGGGTGATTGGGGCCTTCCGTTACAGTAATAAATGGACCAACGACGAAAAAATACAGAATGGTTTTGATCTGTATACCGTCAATAATTCTGATACTGGCGAACAGGAAGATATTATCGCTTTGACCTCATCCCAGGTCACTTACGATACCAACAATATTATTGACCTCAGTGCCATGCTAAACGCCGATTGGCGAATTACAGAAAATCACACTCTGGGAATAAACAATCTTTTGCTGCGCCATACTACCAGCTCCGCAGAGTTTGAAGACCAATATAATATTTCCAGTGGTTACTGGATTGCCCAAAATGATATTGTTCTGCCAGAAGACCCGCGCGATTGGGCCGTTGACTCAAGTATTGAAAAGTTCCAGACCCAAAGTATTGATTGGATAGAAGAGCAGTTGGTCAGTCATCAGCTATGGGGCGAGCACTACTTTAATATATCCGAAGTTTCTGGGCTTTTGGGTAATCTTAAGGCCAATTGGCAAATTGCCCGCTCGTCCAGCGAATACGATCGTCCCAATGCCCAGCGCTATACCTACCAGGGAAGCCAGACCTCAGACCCTACTCTTTTGATTGGCTATAGTACGGCTTATAATCTTTGGGAGTATTCTGAAGAAGATGGTAATGCCTCGAGTATCGACCTGGAACTACCTATTAACGAAACTGGCAATATTGCTGTTACTGCTAAAGCCGGTTTGTACAAATTGGACCGCACCCGGGATGGCTATGAAGATCGATTCTCCTATAACGCTAATAAGTTAGAACAAGAAACCAGAGAGGATATTCTGTTGTACCCCGATCCTGCAGACATCTTTACCGATGAATATATTGGTGATGGCACCAATGGCAGTAATGGTTTGTATGTTAATTATGGCGGCTCTTTAAACGACGAAGATGATATTGGTATCGATAACGGCTATCAGTACCGTGTTGAACAACACACCAACGCCATGTACCTGCAAACCGATTGGAACTTGTGGAATACAGTCACCGCCAATCTTGGGGTGCGTCGTGAATCCTTCAAGGTAGAAGCTGACCAGTACTACTACAATCCGGAGCCATTGTACGAACTGCTGGACGAAACCAAAACCTTGCCATCCGTGGGGGCTACCTGGCTTATTAACGAGCGCTGGCAATTACGTGGTGCTTTCAGCAAAACCGTCAGCTGGCCAGAAACCTTCGAGCTGCTGCCACGTACCTATCGGGACATTGAAACCCTTACCGCATATAAAGGTAATCCGGATCTGAAGCCCGCGGACATAAAAAACTACGATATGCGACTGGAATGGTACCCGAGCGATACCGAATCTGTCAGCCTGGGAGCCTATCGTAAAGATATGGATAACCCGATCGAAAATGCTTTCGATAGCATTGGTAATGACTACGATTACTACACCTTCGTCAACGTCGACTCCGGCAAGGTTAGCGGTTGGGAGCTGGATTTTCGTACGGAATTTGACCTGGGTTACAGCCACGCCTTCTTTGTGCAAGGTAACTACACCGATATCGAATCGGAAGTTACCCTTGCAGAAGACTCTAAAGAAACCGACTTGGATCGTCCATTACAAGGCCAGCCAGACTATATTGCTAACTTACAATTGGGTTACGACCATATTGAAACCGGTCAGGAAGTCACACTGGTATTTAACCGCAAGGGGAAAGAGCTGGTCATTGTAACACCAGATGCAGGCAGTAACGTTACCAATGTGTATAGTGAACCTTATGATGATCTTAAAATTATCTATACCAAACGCTTTGGTGACGATTTGAAAGTGTCATTATCCGGTGAAAATATTCTGGACTCTGAAAAACGCCAATATTACGAAAAATATAACGTGGCGTATTTGAGCTATAAATCTGGCCCCAAATACAAGCTAAAAGTCAGCTACGACTTTTAATGCTGAATTTACTGGATATCCAACATAAGTAACAGGTGACAATATGTTATTGAATTATTCGTTCCAGGCGACCCGGTATATACCCCGGCCGCTGCCAAAAGTACTGGCCACAGCACTGACAGCCGCCGTACTGGCCAGTTGTGGTGCCGATGTATCCGATGAAACTGCCATGCAAGACAGCATGGAAGTATCGCTGGCCCAGTGTGAAATTTTGCAGTACGGCGTAGTGGGAACACCCACTGAACCGGTAGTGGTTGATGGCGAAGAGGTGAATGCCTGCCTGCTCAGTACTAGTTTTGGCGAGTTAGAGAATACCCGTTCTATCTCCGATAACCTGAACATGATTCAACTGAAAACCAGCTGGAACTACGAGCCGCTGGTCTGGGTATTGGATGGCGTTTACCAACTGGGTGAAAGCAAGCAATACCAAACACTGGATGAGCTGGTTGCAGATCACAAAGCGTTTCAGTTGGGTTCCAGCTCAAGCACGGTTTACGCCAGAGAAGGCACGGTTGTGATTGTGCATCGTAACGCCCAGCTTTCTGCCAGTATTCAATCGCTGGACGATAATCTGGTTGGTGGTGGAGAATGGGGTGGTATCATCATCAATGGCATCGGCTCTGCGCCGGAATGCTCGCAAACTGCCAGCCCGGAAGCACTGTGTAACATCGAAGGCCCATTTGGTTATTACGGTGGTGTCAGCCCCGGCACCGACCTGGTTACTTATGGTTTGGGGTTCAATACCAACACCAGCCAGGGGCTGCCCGGTTTATACACCCTGGGCTCTGGCACCAGCTCGGTGATTGGTGAAGCCGGTGCTGAAACCCAAGTAACGCTCGAAGGTTACGAAGGCGGCACCATTCATTCCGCCGTTACCGCCTATGCTCCGGTAGCAGGACAAGTGGGTAACGTGATTGCTTATTCTGGCAATACCGCGATAACCGCCTATGGCGGTAGCTGGAACCTGTTTACAGATACTTTCACTGGATCTGTTCCCACACCATATATCACCGAATCGGCCAGTACAGCGGTTGAGCTGAACGAGTATCAGGGCGGCTTTGCTGCTCGGGTGAGCCACAGCAACAGTACGGCTGCTATTATTCTGAATGGCGGAGAGGTTGATCTGATCAACACCACACTGTACGACCAGTACAGTCAGGCGGGCAGTGCACTGGCATTGACCAGTGCTTCAATGCTGTCCATCGATGATGTGGTGATACAGGGGTTTGATACCTGCCTGGCACCACAGGATTCGGCCAGCCAGATCAGCATTGGTTCTGCTTTGCTCAACTGTAGCAATATAACTAACAGCACCGATAATGCATTAGCGGCAATTGCGGATGCCACCGACCTGATAACCGGTGCCGATCCCTTGCTTAGCTATATCTGGGCAGTAACCAACGACAGTTTAAGCTTTGCCAATGTTGAGGATATTAGCCAATTAGGTGCTGGTAACGTTGGTGTTTCCAGTAACGATCTTTACAGTGCCGCTATTTTGTTCCCGCAGTGTATGGGTGTTGGTACGCTGGCAGACGACACTCTGGCGTTTGATAACACGCCGTATCAGGTTTGTGACCTGAATTCCCAATTGGCCGAGTCTGTCACTTTGTATGGCTCTTTCAGTATGGAAGGACTGCTGGATAACGGTGGTTCACCGGATTATTACCCTAAAAATATTGCTTGGCGTATTGATGGCCAGGTACAGGTCGGTACAGACTTTACTTCCCTTAGCAGCAGCGAACAGGCTGCCGCATTGGCCAGCCCGATACAACTGACACTGGCTTCCAGTACCAAATTGGTAGCTACCAGCAATAATGATTCCGAACTGGTGATTCAGCCGGATGCGCGCTTGCGTGTTGCAGGCTCCAGCACCGTAGCGGTAGAAGTCGGTGCTGTGGGTTTGGGCGCTGGTGATATCACCTCCAGCTGGCGCGGTATTAGTGTTAATGGCCACAGTGACGCTGATTACCAAGTGGATATTCACTACTTGCGCCTGTTCGATACCGGTGAAGACGGTCAGGCCGCCTTGACCCTGAACGAGGTTGATGACAATTCCCAAATAGCCTATCTGGATATTTATGGTGCCGGCGCTGACGGCCTCAATATCAACGGCGGTGCGGTAAACTTTGATCATCTGGTGATGGCCAATATCGCTGGCGATCAGATCGCCTGGAGCAACGGTTATACCGGCACCATTGAAACCGCTATTGTCAGCCCAGGAGATGACAGCACCGGTCATGTACTGCATGGCATCAACGACAGCACAGATTACGACGCCAGCCCGCGTTCGCGTCCTGTGATCACCAATATCACCGCCGCTGGCTTTGGCTCTGCCAATACTGCCGTATTGTTGGAACAAGGCTCTGGTTTACTGATGTTTAATTCGGTGTTCTCAGACTTCGCCACTTGCCTGGATATTGACGATGCCGAAACTGCCGCCTTACAAAGCAGCGACCCGCAGGGGATTCTGTTTGATGGCGTGATATTCAGTTGTGAAAACACCTTGGCAGCAGATTCCGAAGACAGTGGCTACGATTACGGCTACACCGTTGCTTCTTCTAGCGGTGTCTACGAAGAAGATCCCGTACTGGATACCAGTTATGTGATTACCGGCGATACCTTGGCCAGTCAGGCCAGCCTCAGTAGCTACGCCGGTCTTATTGGTGACAGCTATAGTCAGCTGAACGACGCTGGCTACATTGGCGCTGTCTCGGATAGCAGCGACAACTGGTATAACAACTGGAGTGACTCGGTGGTTATTGCTCCAGATTATGAATGTAATAATCTGGGTATTCTAGTTGCCCTAGAAAGGGTGGGAGATAGATTTGACTATGATACTAATGGCGATGGAGAGATCAGTACTGAAGAAGAGTTCTGGTATCCAGCGTCCAAGTCGTGCCGGATTTTAGGTGGTATCTATACCAACAGCGTTACCATCAGCCAGTACACGGGCTTGTCAGGTGAAACGGTTGAACAATGGCTGAACGATGGTTACACCCTGGAGGAAATTCAAGCAGATGCTCTGACCGGCGGTTGGGCAATCAACACTAACACGGGTGAAACTCGCTATATTGAAGAAGCAGTAATGCGAGTGGCACCGACCCACTGGAGTATTAAAGGAGTCGTTCATATTGGTAATGGTCATCAGGAAATTACTGATATTGATACCGTAGCTGAAATGAAAGCTAATCCGACGAAGCTAACTGTTGGGGCTGGTGTAGAAATTAATCCTGAATCTGATGGCTCAGTATTACATATTACCCGATCCGGAAGCCTGAATGTTGAAGGTGTTAGCAGTGAATCTGGAGAAATGGCGCATCTATTTATGCCACTAATTATCGACGGCTTTGGTCGTCACAATCAATGCGAAAATGCGAACATTGCCGAGTCCGGAATTGAGGTTTGCAATATTCAAGGTGACTATGGATATTATGGTGGGTATGATAATGAGTATGCTAATGTAGATATTAGTTTTTTATATCAGCACAGTATTTTGAGGCTTAATTCAGTTGGGTCTGGGATGGTTGAAAGCCTGTATCTGGATAACTATAACGCTTTGTCTGAATTTGGTGATGCTGGTTTAGGGATGGATTTTATTCGAATTGATGGTGGTTCAATTAACTTTAGATATCTTTATTTTACAGGAGTTGGAAATATTCAAGGGGGTAGTTATTTGTATTGGACTCATGGCTATCAAGGTACTTTGCAATATGTAAGTATGGAGTCCGGTGCCAGTGGCTTTGTTACTCCGTCAGCGACACTAATGGCAGATGATAATAGCCGATTTTATCCTATGATTAGAGGGGAAAATGTTCTGGATGAAGAGTGGGATGAATCCACAGTAGATCTCCCTAGGTCTATGCCAACTCTGAGTAATTTTGTGTTGGCCTATGAAGATTTCAACTACCCTGATTGGGGATTTGTTGTTGATGATGGTATATCTTCTTTAGTTGATCTAAGTAATGATTCTGGGCTTTTTTTGTACAACAGTGTAGTGGGATCGACTGAGTACGCTGCGTCAGTTGAAGGAAATGTGAGTTATTGCTTTTATATCGATGATACTATCAAGAAGCAGCTTGGCAGCACTTTGGTAATTAACAATTTGACAACAGATTGTGATATCAACAATTTGGCGAATAATCCTGATTCATCGAGTTATTTCGCAGACTTGGTAAGTGATGATGCTAATTCTTCCGTATTTTATTATGAGTATGCAATGAGCGAAAGTAGTCCATCAGATTATCAGGATGTACAAAGCATTAGTATACTTAATGGGATGTCTAGTTTGCATTACCCGTATTTTGAAATTATTAAAGGTGCAGATCTTGTTTGGAACCCAGTCACTGATACTTGGTCCTTGGATTACTCCAGCTCACAAACAGTAAATGCCGATGTTATCGAGGATAATAATTACATTGGAGCATTTGATTATTCGTTGGTTTTTGATGCAGGTGAGGATATTGAAGACTAGAACCAGAGCATTGGATTGATTTGGTGGTTTTGCATTGAAAAGGGAGCTTTTGCTCCCTTTTTTATTAAAAAATTCAATGGCAGTCTATTTAAAATTTAAAATTTTATTTGTTGTGTTTTTTAAATTTATTGATTGCCGGTTTTATGCTGATTGGTGGTGGGTTTTTATGATTGTTGTTTCGATTTTTTTTGATATTACAAATATATTAAGTTTTTATAATATTAGGTTTTCATGTTGTTTTTTTAGTCGTTTTAATGTTTTAAGTATGAAATATTTTTGTCTTTTAAATCTGTCATTGTTTACTGGCTCTTGAAGAGCATGTTGTCGGAAATATTATCCGATATGCTTGGTGCTGGCTTATATCACCGCCTTCGATCGAGAATGTTTGTATTCAGTTTTTGCAAACACAATACATAGAACGACATTTTGGAGATTGAATTATGAAAAAATTGATTCTTGCGTCTGCTTTGATGGCAGTATCTGCTGGAGCTTTTGCTTCAAGCGGTGCTTGCTCCTCTGTTGGTACTATTGCTGCTGTATCATATAGCTGGAATGGTACTGCTTACACTCTGTGTGAGTTGCCTTCTTCTATTACTACTGACGAAACCTTGTTCAACGGCAATGACACTATGACAGGTCAACCCGTTCTGTGGGCTCTGCCTGGTATCGTGACTGTGGGTGATGGTTATGAGTATGGTAAAACTCCGGCCACTGCCAACGATGCGGAATTGACGATTGAGTCTGGTGTTAACGTGATTGCTACTGCATCTAATGCTGCTCTGGTAATCAGTCGTGGTGCTACCATTTCTGCGGTCGGTACTGCCAACGACCCGATTGTTTTTTCCAGCTCAGACGAAAATTATACCGGTGAAGGCGAATGGGGTGGTGTAATTCTGTCTGGCTTCGGTGTTGCCAATGAGTGTAACTCGGGTTCGGATACCTGTCTGATGGAAGGTATCAGCTCTGATTACTATTTCGGTGGCAGTCTGAGTACTACCATGGGCAGCGGTATCCTGAAGTATGTTGTTATTACGGAAGGTGGCAGTGAAATCAACGTGAATGACCCGGATGATGTTGCTAACGGTGGCGATGAAATCAATGGTCTGACTCTGTATGCAGTGAACGATACTGGTACTACTATCGAATATGTTCATATCAATGAAAATTACGATGACGGTATCGAATTCTTCGGTGGTGATGTGGCTGTTTCTGATATCTGGCTGACTTGTAACGGTGACGATAGCGTCGATTGGGATTACGGTTTCCATGGTTCTATCGAGAACGTGTATATCGAGCAAGGCGACAAAAACGGTGCGGAAGACTACGCTTTCGAGCTGGCTGGCAATCCGAACAACTCTGCTGCTACTCCATTGGCTTCCGCCACTGTTACTGGTGCCTGGGTTCAGTACAATGGCTCTAATGCCGCTACCATGACCGATGCCATCTTCAAACTGAAAGAAGGCACTGGTAACACCAACGGTACCGCCAATGGTGTTGTCGGTGGTACACCATTATTCGATGAAATTGTAATTACTGGTTACGCTGGACAAGAGTGTGCTGAGATTAGCTCGGCAAACATCTCTACTGACAGCTTCGAAGCAGTTTCTTACGATTGTGCAATAACCGCCGCTGCTGATGGTAAATTTGTACCAACGGGTTCCAGCTCCTTTACATACAACAACTCTTTTTGGACTGCGCCTGCTTGCCTGTAATTTTTCCTGCGATCTAAGGTAATCCAGGCCAAGGCCCATATCATAAGGTATGGGCCTTTCTGGTATCTGCACAGACGCTATTGGTTATTGGTGGAATATGTACATTTTCTGGCTGGGTTGTTGGATTGGTGCATGGTGTTGGGTGTATTCAGGAATAAAAACATATGACAAGTGTCAGACCTCGCTGCGATATTGGTTACAAGGTAACGCGATGAAAACATCGGATCCGTTGAGTGAGGTCTCAACCTTCGAGGAATACCGTATATACCAGTGGTTTATTCATGGTGGGCGTGAGCAAGCCACCGAACGACAGTTGGAGTCTTTTGAGTGTTGGTTGCAAGGTCAATCTGGCCGTTGGCTGAAGGCCGAGGAGGTTGTGAATATCTGGGAGGCGCCAGAGTTCGCTGCCGCCATCCTGGCATTGGAGCCGCCGGAGAGCATTGTAACGTCTGATGATTGGGATCCATTTGACGAGGTGGATTCCAAAGGGCTGGTGGCATTGTGTTCCGCTGTTTGTATGGTGATTAGAGCCGTGGTTTTGGTGTTTCGGGGTGTTTCTTGGGCTGTCATGCGCCTTGGCGCTGCTATGGGTTTGCCATGCCGTATTCGGTCGTGATTTTTTGTTCTGGCGGCTTTGGGGGCAGTTTTCCGTTTGTTTGTCTTGTGATGTCGTTTTGGAATATCGGGTTTGTATCGTGGCTTTGATATAAAAATCCATCTTCAAGTATTGTCAAAACCCTACATCAAGGCTTAACCAATATTCCCTTCCGGTGCGGTAACTGAGGTAGTGGTAGTCGCCTTGTTGGTAGTGGTGGGCGGTGTTGATGAGGTTATTGATGTTGAGGGTCAGGCGGGCTGGTTTGAGTTGATAAGTCCAGCTCAGGTCAAGGTGGTTTCTGGGCTGTTGGTAAACCGCAGGCAGGTCGTTGCGGTCGCTGGTGATGTAGAGCTGGGTGCCGCTGCGCTTGTAGACGAGGCTGAATGTGTGTGTGTTGCTGGGTTGGTATTGCAGGCGCAGGGCGCTGATGTAGGCGGGTTGGCCTTGTAACGGGCGGCTGTCTGATGTTTTTGTGGTTGTCTCTGTGATGACGTCTGAGTCTGATCCGGTTTCGTCGGTATTTTGTTGGCCGGTGACGCGTTGCTGAACATGGGAGCGGATGTTGGCATAACGGCCTTGAATCTTGAAGTGTTGTCCTGACCATTGCCATTGGTAGTCGGCTTCCAGCTCCAGGCCTTGTACTTGTCCAAAGGGGGAGTTTTGGTAGCTGTAGTTGCTGTAGCTGGCTTGGTCGGTGGCTTCTGTGTCGTCGGTGAAGGTGCCTTCTATGGGGTGGTGAATACGTTTCAGGTAGAGCGAGCTGCCCAGTCGCAGTGGGATGTCGAGTGGTTTCCACTGCCATGACAAATCCCAGTTGTGAACGTCAGAGTTGTTCAAGTCTGGGTTACCAATGGTTTTGGTACGGGTGTCCAGGTCTTCGTAAATCACGGGCAGTAGCTCGTTGAATCGTGGCCAGACGACGGTTTGGCTGTAATTGGCCCGCAGTTGATGAAAGCTTGGGCGGTATTCGAGTGCGATGGACGGCAACCAGCGACTGGCGGTTTGCAAGGGTTCTTCGGCGTGGGCTTCGGTATTCCAGAGGGCTGCTGTCATCTGGTTGTACTCGCGTCGGATGCCGCTGATCAGTTGCCAGTGTTCGCTCAGATCCAGGTCGTTCAGCAGGTAGGTCGCGCGATTGATTTGGGTGGCGCTATAGAAGCGACCACTAAGAGAGGTGCTGCTGTCGGTATCGAGCAGGGTGTCTTGTAGTATAAACCCACTGGATGAGGCGTCGCCGGTAATGAGTTCGGGGGTCAGGATGTCGTTGGGGTTAGGTTGTTCCATCAGTTGGCTATTACTGGTCAGGTCGTCACTGCCGCTGTACGTGTAGAGCAGGTTGTAGCCGTGACGCTGTTTTTGGCTGCTTTCCCATCCCCATTTTAGCTCTCCGGTCAGGAGGTGGCTGTTTATCCCAAAGCTGTATATCCGGTTCAGATGCAGGCTGATTGAGTGGCTTTGCTGTTGCATGCTGCGCCAGCCGATGTTGGTAGTGGATGGGCTGAGCTGAAGTTGGTAATCACTGTTTTCTGAGGTGGATGAGTAACGGTAGTCCAGGTCGTGAGGGCGGTCGTAGTTGGTCTGGGTTGACGCTATTTGCCAGTATAGATCGGTGGCAGAGGTCAATTGATGACGGCCGTATAGTTGGCGCTGTAACAGGCTGCGTTCAGTCCAGTTGATCAGGGCGCGGCGGTAGGCTGTGTTGCTGGGTATGTCGTGCTCGCTCTTCCCTTGGGTTTCGATCAGTTCGGCCCTGTGGGTGCTTTGGTGGAGCCAAAGCACATTGAATCCGAGGTAGTGCGCGTCGTTGATGTCGAGACCCAGTGCGGCCATGGCACTGAGGTCGACGATGTGTTCGCTGCGTTGGTGGGTTGAGTCTTCGTGATGGAAGTCGGCAGAGGAGCCGGAATACCCGGTTCCTGTACTGTAGCTGGTGGATTGGATCCAGGTGTTTTGCCAGTGATCCCGCAGGTTGAATGATAGGGTTCCACCCAGGGTAGCGTTGCTGATCTGGCGGCTTAATCCTGTGCTGATATCCAGGCCGCCACTACTTTGGCTATGGGCCTGATAAAGCCCCATGTCGCCGACCACGGCTTCTCCCAGTTGCTGGCGCTGGGTGTTACTCAGATCATCCAGGCTTCCCTGACGGGCTGTGTGCAGTAGTAAGTCGGGAATGCGTCGGCTGCCATCGTCAAATCCATACCAATCGCTGCTGCTGCTGTAGCCCTGTAGTGTCGAGCTAGAGTTGCTGCCCTGGCGATAGAGATAGTTGGCAGCCAGTTGGGCGTAGTCGTGTTCGGGCAGTTGCATGGTATCGAGGTTGAGAATACCAGCACTGGCCTGACCGGGGGCGTCGGCATACACAGATTTTTGTAGGTCGATACTGTTGAGGATGCCGAGCGGGATGAAGTCGAGCGGAAAATTTTGCCCGGCAGGGTCCAGGCTTGGGAGCTCTCCTCGATTGATCTGAATGGTCTGATAACGTCCGGTCATGCCGCGAATGATGGCGTAGCGGTTATTTTCGATCTTGACGCCGGAGGCCAGTTCCAGCGCTGCAGGCAGATTGCGGACTCCGGTTTGGCGGAGTTGCTCACGGTCAAGCTTGAAATCATGGTTGCCGGTCAGCTCTGGAGCACTGCGGCGGGAAGCGCCAGCTTGTAGCTCGGCAGTGACGAATATTTCATCGGGCAAGTCGATGCTGGCGGTTGGTGTCGCTTTTATTGTAATTGCTGCTGTTGTCTGTGCGGCTGGTGCCAGGTGTGCCGAGAGCACCAGGGTGTCTTCAATCACTCGATAGCCGATGTGGTCGGGCAGTAGCAGGCTTAGCCACTGGGGCAGCGTTCGGCAGGCCGGGGTGGGGTTGTTTGCAACTGGTAGCGCTACAACGTCGGCACTACTGACCAGTTGTAAGCCAAAACGGTTGGCTAATAACTCGGTGGCTTCTTGCAACCCGGGCGAAGCCAACTGCAAGTAGCGCTGATCGCTATTGCTGCACTCGGCTGTTGGAGACGCCGCTGGATTCGTCGCTGTCTGGCTGCTGAGTGCATGTACTTGTGATTGTGATTGTAGTGCTAGGCCGATGATCAGGCAGATACCGGGATACTGCGCCAGAGCTGGCCACTGAATACTTGGCATCCAAAGACTGGCCTGGCGGCATTCACAGCAACGGCGGATCAGTGGGGCACGGCTGACAGTGCCCATGGTCAGCCTTGGTTCATCCCTTTATCCGTCTCTTGATTCGCTTTTTGATCTATATCGGGGAGGGTCAGGTAAATGGTCTGGAGATCGGTGTTTATAACGGCTCGTGGATGATTTTCAAGACCATATAATGCCTGCAGGATCACCAGATTTTTATTGGTGTCGCGTAAATTGAAACGGCCGTTCACGGTCAGTTCGTTGACGTTGTCGGCGGCTGCCCAGCGTCGGTTGGAATAGCGGTTGAGTTCGATGATCAGTTCCGCCAGTGGCAAGTTTTCGGCGACCAGCAGGCCATGTTCCCAGTCACTGGTTGCGTCAGTGTCCAGGTGACTGATGACGCCTAACGCGCGTTGGCTGACCCGAATGCGTTGACCCGCTGTTAACACGGTCTTTTGACCCTGACCGCTCATGGGGCTGATTTCGACCCGACCTTCCAGCACCGTGAGCTCTGTAATCGAGCCGCGCTGGTCGACGTTAAAGACCGTCCCCAGCGCTTTCATGGCTGCCTGCCGGGTTTGGACAATAAATGGTCGTTGCGGATTTTTGGCGACGGAAAACTTGGCTTCGCCCTGGGTCAGGTCGATGTGGCGCTCGGCACGCTCATAGCGAACCAGCAGCTCAGTGTTGCTGCTCATATCCACAATTGATCCATCTTCAAGTGGGTGTTGGCTGGTTTGTAAACGCTCAGTCTGGAGCCTGAGCAGGCGGCTGCCACTGGGTGCGAGGTGCAGAACGATGGCTGTTGCCAGCACCAAGCAGGCGGCAATGGCCGCTGGCCAACGGTAGCGGTTGCTTGAGGCATAAGAGCTTTGAGGGCTTGGTTGTTCATCGGCGAGTGTGTTGGTGTCGAAGGCCGCCAGCGCGGCACTGAATTCGGGATCGTTCCAGATGCCGGAAATAGCGTCAGCCTTATGCTGGCGGGCTTCACTTTCTGCCAGCCAGTGGTCAAATTCCAGCCGCTGCTGGTCAGTTGCCTGTTCCAGACCGCCGTGTAAGAACCAGTGGCAGATGCGCTCTTCTTCATGATGTGTCAGCGTGGGAAGTGATGTCGCCCTGTTCATTATTTGACCTTGTTGCGAATGCTGGATGGACGGTATTCGATACTTTGTTCCATGCGTCCTTCGATGGATTTCATCGCCCGGTTGATGCGCTTTTCGATGGTCTTGCCGGAAACCCCCAGTCGCGCGGCTATCTGGCCATTGGTGAGTCCGTGCACCTTGCGCAGTATGATAAGGTTGCGGGTTTCCTCCGGCAGGCTGGCAACGCAGGTCATGAACATTTCTAGCCTCTGCTTGGCAGCAATCACACGTTCGGGTTGTGGGGCTTCGCTGGCAAATGTGTTTTCTGGCAACTCGTGCAGTGACTGTACTTCTTCCTGGTTGCGGTAAAAGTCATTGATGATGTTCATCACGACCCGATAGGTGTAGCCCACCGGATCGGAGGTGCTGTGGCCTTCCTTGAAGCGTCCCAACGAGCGTGCCACGGCCTCCTGAAAAATGTCTTCCGGTTCCTGGTTGGGAGGTACTCTGTTTTTTATGAAACGCAGCAGCCTTGGCTTTTCTTCTTGCAGCAGCCGGGCTGGTAGTACTAGGGCATCCTGATACAGATTCATTTCGACACCTGGGTTCTTGAAGCTTTTGCTGCCTGTCAAACCATCGGGTTCAAGGGTGGGTATGGTGCAGGCCGGGGTAATGATTCTTCCGCAGTTTTATGACGTATGGATGAATATTGCGTTGTTAATGCCAATAAATCATATGTTAATTCAGGCTTTTAAATCAATGAGTTAGTGTTTTCTTTTGTTATGTTACCGTTGGATGAATTATTTATTTATAGCTCGAATTATTCTTACATTTTTATTTTATGGTTTTTATTGTTATTGGTTTTATATTGATTGCCTGAGGCTGTTTGTATAGTATTATTCGCGCTCGGTTGAAAAATTATCGATCAGCCGAGTTGCTTGTCGAATGGTCGGATTAATCCTGGTATTCCATAGGCAGAACGCTGAAAGTAAGTTCCAATCTTCCTCGTTTTATATCTTTGCCAGTCTCTGACTGGCTTTTTTATTATTCTATATTTTGGATTTGCCCACCAGTTGCCTCTGGCTTTTGCTGAATCGTAGTGGTGAGCAATGTAAAAACAGTGCCGTTTTTACGCTGCTGTCAGGGTTAAAAAAATAGCAGCTTTGAAAAGCTTATCGAGTAAATTTTCAACACCTTTTCTTTTTGTGGATACAATAGTGGCCATTTTTGGTTTTTTACCGCTACAATGGATATAACTGTGTCCAGTGAGCCGTTGCGGATGAATTTCACCTTACTTGATGATACCGATGTAAGCCAAGCCTATGCTGCTTATTTGCGTGAGTTACGCCAACGCGCAAAACTGTCACGAACGGCATTGGCAGAGCGAAGCTGTGTACCTGCGGCCACCATTAAGAAGTTTGAGTTGACTGGGCAAATTTCATTTCGCCAATTGCTGTTGCTTTGGCAGACACTTGATTCGCTAGATAGGCTCTATCAACTCACACAACCTAGCAAAGAACGCACTGCTATACCCACTAGTGTCCCTTAACAAAAGTTCACTTGGTATTGTTCTTATCTGATAATCGAGCAATGGACTCGATGATCTGGTCAGCAGTTTTTTGCCACACAAAGGGCTTCGGATCATTGTTATAAACGGCCAAATATTCCCTGATGGAGGCTTCCAATTCACG
>NZ_JBBKTX010000138.1:0-238 GCF_044962685.1 Oceanobacter antarcticus | reverse complement strand
AGGTTGATGTGCTGCTGCCATTGTTCGGATTTAGTCATGAGCTGTCTCGTTGAAGAATTTGAAGACAGCTTAGAATGAATTGAGTAGTGATTTTAGATGGGGTTGTTTGAGCGTTTACGTTCCCGACGCCATTGAGACAGTTGATTGGAATACAATTTTTCACGGCGCAGCAGTTCCCCTAACTCACCATGCTGGCAGGCCTCGGCTTGCTGGATGATGGATAACTTGTATTCGGTAC
>NZ_JBBKTX010000137.1:0-238 GCF_044962685.1 Oceanobacter antarcticus | reverse complement strand
CTTTTCCTTTCGGGCTTGGGCTGACTTTCTGAGCGTCGATAAACTTACGTCGAGCGTGGGCCATGCAGGCCAGTGCGACGATGCCTTTTTGCTGCCCAATACGGTGATAGCCAATATAATCATCGGTTTGCAGGTAGCCTTGATAATCACCAAGCAGCGATCTGGCCACATCGGTGCGACGACGACTGGCGTAATCAAATAAGATAATGGGGTGTTCCCGATCACCGGTTTTTCGTAC
>NZ_JBBKTX010000136.1:0-240 GCF_044962685.1 Oceanobacter antarcticus | reverse complement strand
AAAGGTTGATGTGCTGCTGCCATTGTTCGGATTTAGTCATGAGCTGTCTCGTTGAAGAATTTGAAGACAGCTTAGAATGAATTGAGTAGTGATTTTAGATGGGGTTGTTTGAGCGTTTACCTTCAAAGGGCTTCAGCTCGCTGCAAGCGATACGCGAGTGGATGCTGGCGTTCTCGCATGCTTATAACGAAGAGCATCGGCACAGCAGCATCAACTTCGTTACGCCTGGTGCGCGTCATC
>NZ_JBBKTX010000135.1:0-240 GCF_044962685.1 Oceanobacter antarcticus | reverse complement strand
CGGAGAGTGTTTGCCCAGTTGCCGTTATGCGAAACCGTGGAAGACATCGAAAAACTGCTGCCTGAGAATATGAAAGCGGCCGTTATTTAAATCGGTAGATGGGGTTGTTTGAGCGTTTACCATCATTGAGCTGCCAACTGAAGCCTTGCCGGATCTGTTGCTGGCATTAAAAGATCGAGGGCTTTTATATGCTTAGGCCCAGTGCAGCGGTTCAGGTATATTTATACGCAGGCACCGTTG
>NZ_JBBKTX010000134.1:0-241 GCF_044962685.1 Oceanobacter antarcticus | reverse complement strand
AAAGGTTGATGTGCTGCTGCCATTGTTCGGATTTAGTCATGAGCTGTCTCGTTGAAGAATTTGAAGACAGCTTAGAATGAATTGAGTAGTGATTTTAGATGGGGTTGTTTGAGCGTTTACCAATGATGGCTTGTGCACCCAACCTTAACCGCGCCGGAGAGGGTGAGGTCACGGTGATTGGAATCAAAGCCTTTGGCTTGTCCACCACCGGCTCAGCACCGGGCGATAAACGTTTACGCCA
>NZ_JBBKTX010000133.1:0-241 GCF_044962685.1 Oceanobacter antarcticus | reverse complement strand
ACCCGAAACTGCAACGTTGCAGGAGCGGTATCACTCAATCCTGCAAAACTGCAGGAGATTGAACGGAATAAATGTGCTGCTTAAACGCAGTATTTTGGACAACTGGGTTGAAAACTACCGCAAGTCGCCTTTTGCAAACAACACAACCTTGCTATGCATAACCTTCAATATTGGCGTAAACGTTTATCGCCCGGTGCTGAGTCGGTGGTGGACAAGCCAAAGGCTTTGATTCCAATCACCG
>NZ_JBBKTX010000132.1:0-243 GCF_044962685.1 Oceanobacter antarcticus | reverse complement strand
CCTCGGTGAACTACGGCTTCCCGGCCCACAGCGACGAAGAATACCTCGGTGCCGTGATCCCGAAAATGAAACAGGCGAAAATCTCCGCCCTGCTGCTGCCCGGCATCGGCACCGTTGACCATCTCAAAATGGCCCGAGAACTGGGCGTCTCCACCATTCGGGTGGCGACCCACTGCACCGAAGCCGACGTCTCCCAGCAACACATCACCATCGCCCGTGAAATGGACATGGACACCGTCGGCT
>NZ_JBBKTX010000131.1:0-243 GCF_044962685.1 Oceanobacter antarcticus | reverse complement strand
TTCTGCTGCGTGGTACCAAGCGTGACGAAGTTGAACGTGGACAGGTACTGGCGAAGCCAGGTTCTATCACGCCTCACACCAAGTTCGAATCCGAAGTATACGTACTGGGTAAAGATGAAGGAGGTCGTCACACGCCATTCTTCAAAGGTTACCGTCCTCAGTTCTACTTCCGTACCACCGACGTCACCGGTGCGTGTGAACTGCCAGAAGGCGTGGAAATGGTCATGCCAGGTGACAACGTTC
>NZ_JBBKTX010000130.1:0-243 GCF_044962685.1 Oceanobacter antarcticus | reverse complement strand
GGCTGCACGTCACACACTGCGCTGGGCTAAGCGAAACGAAGACACAAATCTGGCGCGCTGGATGATAGACATCGTCCAGCGTCGCGGATTGCACAAGGGCGTTGTCGCCATTGCGCATAAATTGGCGCGGATTATTTGGAGCGTTTTGACACGTCAAACGGTCTTTAATCCGGCCTGAAAGCAAGAACCCATCGGGTAGTCGTTGTTTGATGATGTAACGGGGCAATCCGTCCCTGGTAGAGC
>NZ_JBBKTX010000129.1:0-243 GCF_044962685.1 Oceanobacter antarcticus | reverse complement strand
GCCAGTTTTTTAAACATTACATTGCTTTTGTAATCGCCCGTGGCAACGTTGGGAAGTTCACGCCTTTTTCGATTGTCGCCTGATCAGCATCCTCTGGCACCGGATTGATGCAGACTTCGGCCGGTGGCAGCGGTACGCTTGAACGGCCTTTACTGAAGCGCTCCGGGTGCTGAGCGTACATCTCGTCCAGTGCCGCTTGCCGGAGGTGAGCGATTTCAAGGTATTCCCCGCTAAACACCTGAT
>NZ_JBBKTX010000012.1:0-140897 GCF_044962685.1 Oceanobacter antarcticus | reverse complement strand
AGGCCTCCATGACGACTCTGGAGGGTGTTTGCTCCAGCATGAATTGCCTGAATTTCTCCCGGCTGAGGCGTAATTGTTTTGATACCTTGTTGTGCCCGGAGACGATGCAGATCTGAAAAACGGACTTTGCAAGATCGATGGCGATGGTACTAATATTGTTCATGTGGACGCTCCTCATATTGACATTTTGCTCGTAACAAAACCTTAGCGCATTTGACGCTGGATCCTATGGGGAGCGTCCATCTCATCATCTATTTAATCCTGCACGGCTCTGCGCGAGTGTTGCCGTTGTTCAGGGCAAGGCGGCGAATGCAGCGAAATGACGAGTCCTTTTCACATTCATCAACACCGCACTGGACGGCGGCAACCCGCGCCCTTCGGGGGCTGCCGGCTGATCTCGACTCGGTGTCGCCGACGTTTGACTTGACCCGTCAGGCCTGCAAGTCGGCTTCGTGATTCGACACCCTCCGGTAGCCCAGAGTGAGCACCGGATTAAATAGATGTCCCCAATAGCTCATTCTCGGTGACCGCTTCTCAATATTGTGCACCACACTGAATAATTGCCACTGCGCTTGCACTTTCTTTTACCCCTCAGGCTGAATCGCTTCAAGCCTTTATTATATTCAATATTGGCAAACACTGGCTCCACCGTCGACATCCTGTGGCTGTCAATTCGTTTACCTTCATCACTGTCGATACGCCTGGTTGCTCGTATCGTCCTGATACTTGCCCTTCGGGCTGACGCACCGATCGGCTCCTGGCAGATTGGTCATCCAACCCGTGTACGTCGGTACCTTGCTGTACACTCGGAATGAGACTTGCCTCCCCGAGCCTTTACGATGATCCGCAAAGGATGGATTGACCATTTAATCGGGCACACCCGACAAGCTAACAGTCGTCCAGTAAAATAAGCCGTCTGGTTTCCCCTGATCATCTTATCTGAGGCCATTAAACGTCAGTTCATGTCCCTGTGGGCAAATACACGCTTGCTTCACGGAATCGTAGTCAAATTCACTGGTCGGGATTTGCTTGTGACACTCGCTTTTGTGGTGTTCTTCATGGCGGTGGCCATACTTCTCTTTTTGTTCGTCAAAGCGTTCATCTCGGGAGCGAAACCGGTAATACACCGACGCCGGTGGTTGGTCCTGATACTCAGTGCTACTCAACACGGCCTTTACTTGAGCGCTCTCTTCGACACTCAAGGCGCGTGGCTGTTGGATATCCTTGCGCTTTCGTCGGTGTGGGCTCACCGGCCCGCAAAAATGATAACGGGCGTGTATGGCACGAAAGGTATTACGACCAATATCCAGCACGTGACAAGCAAGGCGTTCAGAAATACCGGAGGGTAATGGTGCCTGCAGCAACTGATTCATGACGCGTCCTCGTCGAGCATGTCCAGTAGATCCAAGGCTTTTTTTTGGAGCGTCAGGCAGCCATTCTGAATCTCGATCTGCTTGCGTAGCCGGTCGTTCTCTTTTTCGAGCTGTTCGATACGCTTCTGCTCAAGGGTCTTCTTCGGCGCGGGACCCGGGGCGGATTTTGTCAAACCATCCAGCCCTTGCTCATCCCGTTCCCGACGCCATTGAGACAATTGATTGGAATACAATTTTTCACGGCGCAGCAGTTCCCCTAACTCACCATGCTGGCAGGCCTCGGCTTGCTGGATGATGGATAACTTGTATTCGGTACTGAAGGCTCTGCGCACCCGCTTTTCCAGTGCGGGACTGGGATTAGCAGTGGTAGCAGGTTTTGGTATGGTCATTCTCCTGAGCGCCCTGACCTGATTTGGATGTTATCTCAAAATCCACTGGCTCAGGCTTAGGTTGACATACAGGGGCCCTTCGGATTTTAAGTAAGCAAGCGATAAAGCCTGATTGATCCCCGGAGTTTTAGCACTGCGCCACGGCCCTTTACTGGTGATACCACACGCAACTGCGGCCTGAACATGCACACCTAATCTCATTAAACTTCTTACTTTAGTGCGCGGCTTTCGCCACGGTCGCCAATAAGCCATTCGTACTCTACGCCTGATCCAATGATCTAAATCAACGCAGACTTGATAGCAATTGGCGATACCAAAGTAGTTTATCCAGCCACGTAAACCCGCTCTGTCACCCTAGTTGTCCAGTGCTGCTTGCCGGACTTGAGCGATTCCAATGTATTCTCCGCTAAACACCTGATGGAGCGTAAAACCGGCCAGGCTGCTGTGGTGGTGACCACGGTTGTACCAACGGACATAGCCCTCATTGCCATGTACCGCATGGTCGTCGCTGTCGAAGCGGCCCGGGTAGTCTTGCTGGTATCTCAGGGTCTTGAACTGTGATTCACTCGTCGTGTTGTCGTTGCTCACTCGGGGGCGGCTAAGACTGACGGTCATCGTCAACTCACCCTGCAAATCCAGGTGGCAATGGGCGGTCATGGGAGTGCCACGATCATGATGCCGCGTGAACGTCCCGGGTTCCAGGTTTCGGCAGCTGCATGGCATTGGCCATTACATTGTCTATTTTTAGCGCTCTGAGTGGAAACTGGTGATTGAGCTGGATGGTGATTCGCATTTTTCAGAACAGGCCCTGCAACCCCACCCCGGCCCTCCCCTTGATAAGGGGAAGCCGGGAGAAGGTCAGTTCTGGATCAGGCCTGAAATTCCTGCATTTCACCACTGGCTTCATCGGTGTAACTCAAACGCGCAGTATTGAACTGCAAATCCACAAACGCCCGACAGTAGTGCTCACCATGACGCCAGGCCATATCGACGCTGGCGCTGTTGGAGAAATTCAGCTCGAAGTGACCATCAAAGGCCGGATGTGAATTGCGGAAGCGCATCAGTTTCAGCAACCGTTGCACCACTGGTTTTTGCACTGCCTCACCCACTTCATCCATGCTGTAGTAATGCCGATTGATGTCACGTAACTCGCCCGTCTGCTCCATCAATTCGTGATCGTTTTCACCAGCCAGCAAGCCAACGTAATACACCTGCGGAATACCTGGGGTGAAAAACTGCACGGCGCGAGCGGCAATGTAGGCATCGTCGTTCTGCATCAGGGCATCGTAAAAAGTACAGGTGAGCTGGTAAATCGCCCCGACACTGTGAATATTGGCTGCCGACCGGCGCAAAATCGGATCGGCCGAGCGGTCGTTGATATTGTCGATCAGGATGCGGATTTTTTCATCCGGCAAGACCCCTTCGACATCTGGAATACAGATACCATCGTGAGTATCCAGCACGGTGACCATATTACGCGGACACATGCGTAACCAGTGTTTGAGGTATTCACTGTTGCCATCTAACAGCGAGTAGAGCAGCAACGGCGGCAAGGCAAAGCCATACGGGTGCATATTACGTCGGCCAATGGCGTACTGGTAGCTGGAGTGGTCATGCACTTCGGGCAGGATTTCTGCTCCCAGGCTCTGCGCCACTTCATTACACCAGTCAAGAGTCTGGTACACATCCGGCTCCACCAGGAAGCAGCTGGTACCAATACGCTTGGTGGTGTAACCAAAGGCATCCAGACGAAACAGTTTGACGCCCTTGTCGGTCAGAAAGCGGAAGGTGTTGGCAATATAATCAAAGGTCTGCTCAGAGTCGTAATTCAGGTCGATCTGGTGTTCGGTAAAGGTACACCACACCCGCCCCGTGCTGCCGTCAGCAAATACCACGTCCCGAAACGGCTCTTTCTCTTTACGAATGTGGATTTTCATCAGGTCGTCGTGACTGATTTCCCCCATTTCATCGACATCCACAAACAACGAAGCGTATGGCGATGCCTTGCCGTTGGCGAGGTAATCAATAAATTCTACCGATTCATCAGAGATATGATTCACCGTGACATCGGCACATACATCGTATTCCGCCGCAATTGCTTCGATGTCGCCCCAGTCGCCATAAACAGGGTCAACTTCCTTGTGGGTCAGGGGCGAAAAACCGGCGTCGGCATTGGACGGGTAAAACGGCAAAATATGAACGCCACCAATGGCGTCGGTGAAGTGAGTATTAAGAACGGTATGCAAATCTTTCAGGCTGTTCCCGAGTCGGTCGGGGTAACAGATCATCTGGACGGCATTTCGAAGAGCCATAAGGACCTCTTGGCGGTTGCTGTCCGATCAAAGGCTGACGGTTGAGTTGAGCACATGCAAGCCAAAACCAGTCTCAACTCCCCAATCTGGCCAATTCACGAGACAGGAAAATTCACCTGAGTTGGCAACAGCAGACCGGGAAAATTCCCTGACAGCAGCCCAGACCGTACAATGTCCGGCTTAATAACCGTCGGAATATCCAGATGAAAGTTGATCTCGCCAAAAAGCTGCATCAGAAAAAATACCGTACCGAGACCGGCTATTATCTGGTGGAAGGCGAGCACCTGCTGCTGGAGCTGGAAAAATCTGCCATTCAGCAAGCCGAGCTGTTTGTCACTGCAGCCCATGAGCACTGGCCAACCCGGTTCCGCAAAACGCTGATTGGTGAGCGTCAGATGACGCAACTGTCGGATACCCACTCCCCGCAGGGGCTGGTCGCGGTCGTGCCAATGCAGGAAACCCTGGCGCGGGTACAACAAGTCAGTCAGGTGACAGCTCGTATCGAACGGGTGTTATACCTTTACCAGGTACAAGATCCCGGTAACCTCGGCACCATCTTGCGAACGCTGGCCTGGTTTGGCGGCTGGCGTTTACTGCTCAGCCCCGACAGTGTTGATCCGTTTAATCCCAAGGTAGTGCGCAGCAGCATGGGAGCAACCTTTCATGTGCCGGTGGAGCTGGATATAACACCCGATCAATTACAGGCCCGTTACCCCAGAATCGCCACTCTGGATATGGACGGCGAGCCGCTGTCGTCTCACCGCTTCGCTGAATTTGATGCCTACCTGTTTGGCAATGAAGCACGTGGCGTACCGCACGCCTTGCTTGAGCCACTGGGAGTGACGGCGTTTACTATTCACGGCAGCGGCCAGATTGAGTCGCTGAATCTGGCCGCTGCCGTGAACATGAGCCTGTACGAGTTACACCGTGGTTGATAACCACTCTCCCTCTTTGGCCAACAGCCAGAGTGACACCCACTCAGACGAGAAATAAAGATGAAAGCCGTATTTCTGGATGCCGACACGCTGAACGATGTCGATCTGACGCCGATTCGGGATTGTGTGAGTGAGTTGACCGTTTACGGCACCACTTCGCCAGCTGAACTCCACCAGCATATCGGGGATGCCGAGCTGATTATCACCAACAAGGTCAGAATTCCGGCGGAGGTGATGGCGGGTAAAAAAGGCATTCTGATTGTTGCCACCGGGCTCAATAACGTCGACCTCGAAGCCGCCCGGCAGCTGCAGCTGCCAGTGCTGAATGTCCAGAATTACGGCACCGCTTCGGTCGCCCAACACACCTTGATGCTGCTGCTGGCATTAGCCGCCCGGCTCCCCTTGTATCAACAGGATTTGTCCGCTGGTGCCTGGCAACAGAGTCCGTTCTTTTGTTTGTTGAACCATCCAACGCTGGAGTTAACCAACAAACGCCTGATTCTGGTCGGAGAAGGCACACTTGGCCGTGCGGTGGCACGTCTGGCTGAAGCCTTCGGTCTGCAGGTAGAATTTGCGGCACGTCCAGGCCAGGCAAAGGATCCCCGCCCGACCCTTAACAGCCTGCTGCCAACGGCAGATCTGCTGAGTTTTCACTGCCCTCTCACCGAGCACACCCGACACCTGCTGAATGCCGACAACCTGGCACAGATCAAACCCGGCTGTTTGGTGGTGAACTGTGCCAGGGGCAGCATCATTGATGAAGAGGCTGCCCTGAACGCCTTGCAACAAGGGCAACTGGGCGGACTGGCGGTGGATGTTTTGCCAACCGAGCCACCCGTCGCGGGTCATCCGCTGCTGCAAGCGCTCAATACCGGGCTGAATCTGATGGTAACGCCTCATAACGCCTGGATCAGTCCGCCAGCCCGCCAGAATATCGTTCAGCTGACCGCCGCCAATATCCGCCAGCTCAGCGCGGCGGACCAAAGCCGGTGAGTTTGATGTACATCAGCGCCGTGGAGATCACATCTCCCAGGGCGGTATGACGCTCGACGATGGGCACTTGCAGGTCTCTGGCCAACCCTTCGAACGTCAGATCCAGGTGCACTTCGTGAATATGGTGGCGGCGCTTGCTCTTAACGTAGATTTCCGACACTTCAATAAAACGATTGGGCAGCTTGAAGTTGTACAGTTCACGAATATAGCGATTCAGAATGGCGCGGTCGTATTCGATATAAAACCCGCAGATTGGCCGATTGCCGATAAAATCCAGCAACTTTTCAATCGCTTCCGCCAGCGCAACCCCTTCCATGCGGTCTTCACGACGCAAGTAGTGCACCCGCACCGCTTTCGGGTCGGTCACGGCGTCCGAGCGAATGGTCAGATCCAGCGCTTCGGTCAAACGGATCTGGTTACCACGCACCCGTACCGCCGCGACACTCAGTAATTCGCCTCTTTTTTTGTCGAACACACTGGTTTCGCAATCCAGCACCACCACCTCATCGCCATCATATGGATCGGCAAGATGAGACCAGCGGCCTTCCGGCAGCATCCGCCGTGGCAGACGCTCTTCTATCCAGCGACGTAGCATCAGAAGTTCTCCAGATGAAAGTGCTGCACCAGTTGCTGCTTGAATTTTTTCACCCGATGCAAGGCATGGCGCAGCATGTTGCGATCGACACTGCGTAGCTGGTTGATATCCAATTGCTGGCTAAGGCCACGATTGGGGGTTTCACTCTCCAGCTGCTGCCGTAACCGCACCCGCAAAAAGAACACCAGCGCATCACGCAAGCCCTGCGCGGTCTCGCTATCCAGCACGCCTTTTTCCGTCAATATAGCCAGCCGTTCGAGGCTGTTGCATTCGTCTATCGCATGTTCGAATGCCAACGCCCGTACGCCGTGAACCAATGGGAAAATCGCCCCTTTCTTGATGTCGATCTTGCCGTGATCCTCACGAATGTTACCCAAAAAGGTCAGCGGGGTTTCAAACTGCAACGCCGATTTGGCAAAGCGCGCCGACACGATACTGGAACGCAGGGTCTCCAGTTGCCAGCTGGCCTTGATCGGCCAGAACAATTCCGGATTGCCACACACCGGTTCACCATCCATAAAAATAGCCATATTCATCATTGCATCCGGCTTGCCGGAATGCAGCCAGCGATCCACTCGCTCTTGCCAGCCTTCAACGGTATGAATCCAGCTGTCGTTAATAAACATCACCCCACCCGGACAGGGCGGATAACCAAAATCCAGCAACGCCTGATGTAATTGTTGCAGCAGCGGCAAGACCGCTTCACGGTCGTGCTCGTTATCCAAAATAATAGCGTTGTCCTGGTCGGTCTTGAGGATCTGCTCGCCACGCCCCTCACTGCCCAGCACCAGAATACAGACCGACTGGCGCAAACGTTGCGGAAAGATCAGTTCGAACGCCTTGAATATCAGCCGCCGGTTGAGCGTGGTCACCAGCTCCATCAGTGCGGTGATTTTCACACCTTGGCCATTCAGGGTTTCGATCAGGGTTTCCACCCGCTTCGCCGCTACGACCAGTTCTTTCAGCGACTTGGCCTGATCGATTCGCATGGCGATGATGTGCGAGTGGGTAGAAAAGGTACTGAGCATATCCATCAGCTCCAGCAAGCCGACGATCTGGCCTTCCTTGCGCACCACCACCCGTTCGATTTTATGCTGGGTCATTTTGAGCAGGGCGCTGAACAAAAACTCGCCATACTCAACGCCGATCAGGTTGAACTGGGCGATGTCGGCAGCGCGAGTCTGTTTGGTCTTGTCACCAATCAGGGTCGCCTTGATCAGATCAGTGCCGGTCAGAATGCCGATGTCCTGGCCGTTACGAACCAGCAGGGCATCGTGTTTTTTCTCGAACATCAACGCCGCAACGCGTGCCAGACTGGTTTGGGCCGAGACATACACCGGCGGACGAATCACATCGTCATCCACCCGCGACAGAATAAATTCCGACACGCTGGAGTCCTGGCGCTCCACCATCGACTGCTGGGTGCCGAGGTCGGTATTGAAATAGACGGAAAAATCGCCCGACTGCTCCAGCAACTGGATAAAATCGTCGGCCCGCAACAAGTAGCACAGCGTCTCTTCCACCGCCGCGAAGGTATGTTTGCAACTCTTTTCCAGTACCGCCCGGACGTCAAACAAGTCTTCCTTGCCGTATTGGGAGAATACCTGACCATTTTCAGGGTCACGCTCTTCCACCACTCCTTTGTAAATAATGTAGATACCGGGAGCTTGATCACCCTGTTGCAGAATCGGTGCACCCGCATTAAAAAACACCAGATCAAGACGGCTGGTCAGCCAATCGAGTTGATCAGCATCAAGAAAAGAAAATGGCGGCTGGTTGAGGTTGATCTGAATGGTCATACAGGCCTCCAACGGCGGTTGAGCCGCTCGTTATTGTTGTTCTGTTTACTGCTATTGGCATAGTGGCGGATTGTCCGTGATCAAACCATGTGACTAAAGCAGACACCCCGGCCACGGCTGACGGATTCCTGCATGCCGACACTGTGCTACCTTAGTATTACCATCACGGGCGGGCTAACCGACCAGTGCGGCTCACATGGTATGCTCACCCGTTCGCCATGCGGCGCTGCTACTCACGCCAACCACTTCTAACAATAAGGGTGCTTATGATCCCGGTATGGCAACTGGTGACTATTTCTGTTCTGTATATAGCCACGCTATTCTGGATTGCCTGGTATGGTGACCGGCGCTCCCATGAAGGCCGTCCGATTCATAACACCGGACTGGTCTACAGTTTGTCTCTGGCAGTGTACTGCACCTCATGGACGTTTTATGGTGCGGTAGGTCAGGCCGCATCCAGTGGCTGGAGCTTTTTGTCGATCTACATCGGCCCCATGCTGTTTTTGCTCTTTTATTGGCGTTTGCTGGCCAAAATCACCCGTATTGCCAAAGAAAAGCGCATCACTTCTATTGCCGATTTTATTGCCACCCGCTATGGCCGCGACCATACCCTGGCGGTACTGGTTACCCTGGTCGCCATTCTCTGCGTCGTGCCTTATATCGCGTTGCAACTCAAAGCCATTTCGACCACCTTTGAGCTGTTAACGCTGCCACTCGGGCGTAATGTCATGGGGGTGCACCATTTCTGGGAAGATACGGCGTTTTACATCAGCCTGGCGATGGCCTCGTTTGTGATTATCTTTGGTACCCGTGATATCGATGCCAGTGAACAGCACCCCGGCATGATCCTGGCTATCGCCTTTGAGTCGGTGATCAAGCTGGTCGCCTTTGTTGCCGTCGGCATCTGGGTCATGACCTTTCTTTATGACTACCCGTCGGAACTGCTGGAGCTGACCACCCAGGTGTTACCCGATCATCCATTGCTGAATAACAACATCATCAGTCTGTCGTTTCTGCTGCAAACCTTACTGGCAGGGTTTGCCGTACTGGGCTTGCCACGGCAGTTTCAGGTATCGGTTATTGAAAACGAATCGTCCCAGCATATTCGTACGGCGCGTATTCTGTTCCCGCTTTATCTGTTTCTGATGATGCTGTTTGTGGTGCCGATCGCCCTGACAGGGCACCTGTTTATGCAAGACATCGGTTTTGCCCCGGATACCTATGTCCTCAGCCTGCCCGTTGCCCTCGGCCAGGAAAGCCTGGCCGTTATGGCCTTTATTGGCGGTGGCAGTGCCGCCACTGGCATGATCATTGTCGCGACTATTGCCGTCAGTACCATGGTCTCCAACGAACTGATCCTGCCGGCCTTTTTCCGCCAACAAGACAACGAGGACCTGCAACACTCCAGCAAGGTAAGGACACTGGTGCTGACCGTGCGGCGACTGGTGATTCTGGTGATGATTCTGGGCTCTTATCTGTTTTATCGGCTGGTCGGCGAGTTCGACTCACTGGCGGCGATCGGGATGCTGTCGTTTGCCGCCGCAGCGCAGTTTGCACCGCCGCTGATCGGCGGTCTGCTGTGGCAGGGAGGCAATCGACAGGGCGCAATTGCCGGTTTGATCGCCGGGACCAGTGCCTGGTTTTATGGCCTGATGTGGCCATTTATCACCCAGAATCTGCCCGGCATGCGAGGTAATAATCTGGTGCATATGGTCAGCAACCTGAACCTCGATGACTTCAGTACCGGGGTTATGCTCAGCTTGCTGGCCAACCTGTTTTTCTATGTGCTGTTCTCGGTCGTCACCAATGCCTCGGTACGTGAACGAATGCTTGCCGGTGATTTCACCAGCGCCCATGCCATGAATCAGAATGATCGGCTGACCCCCGCCTTTGACTGCAAGGTGGATGACGTGCGGGTGGTACTGGAACGTATTCTCGGCTTCCGCAAAACCGATGATTTTTTCAACGACTATCAATCTCGCCACGGCATCCAGTACGACAATGCCATCGCTACCAGCACCCTGATTCAGGAAGCCGAAAAACTGCTGGCTTCGGTCGTTGGTTCTTCATCAGCACGGGTGATTTTCTCAACCCTGCTGGGTGGCGAGCGCATCCAGATTCGCGATCTGACCTTCCTTGCCAGCGAAGCCAGCCAGGCCTTTTCAATGAGCAGGGAACAACTGCAGGCGGCACTGGAAAACCTGCAACAAGGCGTCAGCGTGGTGGACCGTGATCTGAAACTGGTGGCCTGGAACCGGCGTTACCTGGAAATATTCAATTACCCGTCCAGTTTTATCCATACCGGCAAACCTATTCAGGAAGTCATTGCGTTTAATGCCGGGCGTGGTTTCTGCGGCACCGGAGACATCGCCGAGCAGGTAAACCGCCGTATGGTTTTCCTCAGTTCCGGATCAGCCCACCAGTTTGAACGGCTGTTACCGAATGGTGTGGTGATTTATATGCAGGGGCATCCAATGCCTGACGGCGGATTTGTGACCAGCTTCACCGATATTACCGTGCACCGCCGGGCCGAACAGGCGTTAAAGGAAGCGAATGTCTCACTGGAGCGCCGGGTAGAAAAAAGTTCTCAGAAACTGGACGATTTAACCTCCCAGTTAATTGAAGCAAATAACTCCAAAACCCGCTTTCTGGCGGCCACCAGTCACGACTTGATGCAGCCACTCAACGCCGCCAAGCTGTTTGCCTCAACACTTAGCCAGAAGCACCTCAATGAAGAACAACAGGGCCTGCTGAACCACCTCGAAGGTGCCTTACAATCGTCAGAAGATGTGTTATCGGTACTGGTCGAAATTGCCGGTGCCATGGAACCGGTGTTGCACCCGGTGCAACTGAGTACCGTGCTGAAACCCCTGCGTGACGAATTTACCGCGCTGGCAGCCGACAAGGGCCTGCAACTGAGGGTACGCCCCTGTGAGGACATCTGGGTCACCAGTGACGCTCACTGGCTGCGCCGCATTTTACAGAACCTGCTCAGTAACGCGGTGCGCTATACCCACCATGGCAGCGTATTATTGGGCTATCGGCGCCGCCACAACCGCATTGTGGTACAGGTATGGGATACCGGTCAGGGTATACCGGCCAACAAGCTGCAGGAAATTTTTGGTGAATTCAAACGGCTGAACGAGGGTAAACAGGATATCAAAGGCCTCGGACTCGGTCTGGCGATTGTCGACCGGATGACCAAACGTATGGATCACCAGGTCAGCGTACGATCCATCCCTGGCAAGGGCACCTGCTTCAGCCTGACTCTCCCCCTCGCCCCGGCCGACGTTACTCGGCTGGACAATCACGACCAGACCGTTATCGCTAGCGCCAGTTTTGAGGGCATTCCCACCTTTTGTATCGACAACGATGATGAAGTGCTTGCCGGCATGCAGGCGCTGCTAGGCAGTTGGCACTGTGATGTGTACGCCTGCAAGGATCTGGAAATGACCCGACAGGTTCCCTTCAAGCCCGCCGTTATGCTGGCGGACTATCAGCTGGACAACGATGAAACCGGCCTGCAGGCCATGTCGTACCTGCGCGAGCGGTTTGGCGACCAGGCGATTCCCGGCATTCTGATTTCAGCCGACCCGCGCCAGTCAGTCGCCGAAGAAGCCAAGGCGCTGGGGTATTACTTTTTGCGTAAGCCGATACGCCCGGCCGCCTTGAGGGCCTTGATCCGCCGACTGGTTTAACCCACCTCCGCCCTGCTCTGAGGAACCACAACGTCGGCTTCTATCACCACGTACCAGGGTGCCAAACAAGCCAGCGATCAGCTCCCTGCTTGTGCATTCGCCATCTGGGTATCCGGTTTTTCAATATCCAGACTTTGCACCGCAATCACCGCCTGGGTTCGGGTACGCACACCCAGCTTGCGAAAAATAGCGGTGACGTGGGCCTTGATGGTGGCTTCACTGACTTCAAGATCGTAGGCTATCTGCTTGTTCAACATCCCTTCCGCCATCATGGTCAGCACACGAAATTGCTGCGGCGTCAGGCTGGCGAGGCGCTCGGCGATATCCAACGCATTCTGATTAGGGTGATGCTGATGACGACGTGCGACATCGGGTAAATACAACTCGCCTTCCAGTACCTTGCGAATAGCAATGGCAATATCTTCTAGCGGCGAGGATTTGGCAATGTATCCCGAGGCCTGGTGATCCAGCGCCTGACACATAATGGCCGGGTCTTCACAGGCCGACACCACAATCACGGGAATTTCCGGGTAGTGAGAACGTAAGAATACCAACCCCGAATAACCGTGGGCACCGGGCATTTGCAGATCGAGCAAGATCAGATCGGCATCGGAATGCTGCTCAACGACACGTTGTAATTCCGGCAGCGAGTCCGCTTGGGGGATATCGGCATCGGGTACTAACTGTTTCACGGCCTGATGCATAGCGGTACGAAATAAAGGGTGATCGTCTGCAATAATTATTTTTTGGGCAAGCTGCATGGGGGTCCTCCTGAGCGAACAGCGCTTGCTGTTCGGTGATGCCTCCGGTCGGTCAGGCCGGATCATCTTAAACGGGCTGTAAAGCCGACAAAAAACAACGCCGACTGCAGAACCAACTGCAACCGGCGTGTTTGAGTCTGATCGATCAGCGCCTGTGAATCAACGTCTGTTAATCAGCGATTTTTACGATTCTCAATCAGGCTGTCGACCACAGAAGGATCCGCCAGCGTCGAGACATCACCCAATGCATCGTGCTCGTTGGCAGCAATCTTGCGCAAAATACGACGCATGATCTTGCCAGAGCGGGTTTTCGGCAGTCCAGGGGTAATCTGGATCAGATCCGGCGTTGCCACCGGACCAATCTCGGTACGAACCCACTTGCGCAGCTCCTGCACCAGATCGTCACTGGCTTCTTCACCCGTGTTCAAAGTGACATAAACGTAGATACCCTGACCCTTGATGTCGTGTGGATAACCCACCACAGCGGCTTCTGCCACTTTCGGGTGAGCAACCAGGGCACTTTCAACTTCTGCGGTCCCCATGCGGTGACCGGAAACGTTGATGACGTCATCAACACGGCCAGTGATCCAGTAGTAACCATCTTCGTCACGACGGGCACCGTCACCGGTGAAGTACATGCCACGGAAGGTAGAGAAGTAGGTTTGGACAAAACGGTCGTGGTCACCAAAAACGGAACGGGACTGGCCCGGCCAGCTGTCCACCATGACCAGATTGCCTTCTGTTGCACCGTCCAGAATCATACCGGAGTTATCAACAATCGCTGGCTGAACACCAAAGAACGGCCGCGTCGCCGAACCCGGTTTCAGGGCTGTTGCGCCTGGCAGTGGCGTAATCATGATGCCGCCAGTCTCGGTCTGCCACCAGGTATCAACGATCGGGCAGTTGTCTTCACCGATGGTCTTGTTGTACCAGTCCCAGGCTTCCGGGTTGATGGGTTCACCCACAGAACCCAGCAACCGCAACGAGCTGCGAGAAGTCCCTTCCACCGCTGCCGTACCTTCAGCCATCAGTGAACGAATCGCTGTTGGCGCGGTGTAGAGGATATTCACCTGATGCTTGTCGACAATCTGGCACCAGCGGTTGATGGACGGATAGTTAGGCACACCTTCGGAAATCAGCGTGATACCGCCATTCAGCAGCGGGCCGTAAATCAGGTAGGTATGGCCAGTAATCCAGCCGACATCCGCCGTGCACCAGTACACATCACCATCGTGGTAATCGAACACATATTGGTGGGTAATGGAAGCCCACACCATATAACCGCCGGTAGTATGCACCACACCCTTGGGCTTGCCGGTGGAACCGGAGGTATACAGGATAAACAGCGGATCTTCAGAGTCCATCGCTTCTGCAGGACAGTTGGGCGACGCCAACGCAACCAGATCGTGGTACCAGACGTCACGATGAGGGTGCCACGCCACATCGGCACCGGTACGTTTGACGACAATGACTTTTTCCAGTGACTTGATCGCCGGGTTGGTCAGCGCTTCATCCACATTGGCCTTCAGTGCAACGGTGCGACCGGCACGAACCCCTTCGTCAGAAGTAATGACCAGCTTGGTATTGGAATCTTCAATACGTCCGGCCAGGGCTTCCGGCGAGAAACCACCAAATACCACTGAGTGAATGGCACCAATACGGGTACACGCCAGCATGGCAACGGCAGCTTCAGGAATCATCGGCATGTAAATACACACCACATCGCCACGACGAATGCCCTGGCCACGCAGTGCATTGGCAAAGCGCGAGACTTCTTCGTGCAGCTCTTTGTAGGTAATGTTTTTGCTCTCATCCGGGTTATCCCCTTCCCAGATGATGGCAGTCTGGTCACCACGAGTTTCCAGATGACGGTCAAGACAGTTGTAGGCCATATTGGTGGCACCGTCTTCAAACCAGCGAATATCGACGTTGTGATCGTCGAAGGATACATTGCGAACCTTGGTAAATGGACGCATCCAGTCGATACGTTCCATTGCTTGCTCACGCCAGAACCCTTCAGGGTTAATGACGGACTGCTGGTACATCTGCAGGTACTTGTCGTTATCAATCCAGGCTGAATCAGCAAACTCCGGTTTTACCGGATAAACCTTCTGGTCGCTCATGGTGTACTCCCCTCTTTTATTTTATGTTATCGCGCATTCCGTGTGTCCGGGGCAGCGATACAAACTGCTGACCCCATATTGGTCATTGGCGGGTGGGCAAAAAATTAGACAATGGTCTATTTATGGCGATTTGAATTTTTACCACGCCAGGATTGGACATTCCGTGCCACTGTAACGGCCCGTATTTCCCCGTTATTGCCAGACAACCCGCCTGTTTCAGTGTCTCACTGCCTGCCAGTCAGTGCTACTGCAGAGAATAAACCCGCCTCTATCGTCCGTCGCTTCCAATCACACCCAAACCCCTGCTGGGTGCGGATTTGTACCAGTCGACCGTTAAAAGAACAGGTAGCCAATAACCGTTGAAATAGCATGGTCATGAGCATAACACTGCTAAAAACGTAAGTTACATCAGCCATTTAGCCGATTTACTCAGCTATAGGTAGTTATACTAGTGCCTCTTTACCGGTACGACTTTTGGCTAATTTTATACCCGTAGAGGACTAACCCATAGTGGCCGCGCAGAACAATGATAATTACAAAAGGAGAGCGAGCACATGCGCAAAACCTCACTGATCCTGTTAGCCTCGGCAACCCTGCCGATGGCTGTACAGGCTGCAAACACAGAATTCAGTTACGGCGGCTACATCAAAATGGACGCTATGATATCCAACTACTCTGAAGGTGAAATTGCCTCGACCAGCAGTGGCCGTGACTTTTACGTTCCTTCAGCCACGCCAACCGGTAACACGGGCAACGACAGCAGCGCCTTCGATATGGGCGCTCAAACATCACGAATCAACTTCAAGACCGTCACCACCCTCAATTCTGGCGAAAAAGTGACTACCTTTGTTGAGATGGACTTCCTGACCGGGTCTGGCAACGAAGTGGTATCCAACTCCAATTCTCCACGTCTGCGCCATGCCTTCTTCAAGCATGGGAATTACACTTTCGGCCAGACCTGGTCAACCTTTATGAATACCGGTGCACTGTTGGAAACCGTCGATTTCCTCGGCGTCAGTGACGGCACCGTGTTCAACCGTCAGGCGCAAATCCGCTACACCAATGGTGGCTTGCAACTGGCACTGGAAAACCCGGCAACCACGGTCAACGGTGTTGGCAATACCGATGATTCTGCGCTGCCAGACATGATCGCACGCTACAACTTCAAGGCCGGCAATGCCGACCTGTCCGTTGCCGGTATTGCCCGTAACCTGGCTTATAAAGACGAAGCAAACAACATTGATGAATCCATCATGCGCTTCGGTATGAACGTTTCCGGTAAGCTGATGGTGGGTAAAGATGACCTGAAATTCAGCATCACCAAGGGTCATGTCGCCCGCTACGTTGGTCTAGCCATGTCCAGCGATGCGACGCTGACCAACAAGGGTGATCTGGTAGGCAATAACGTCACTGCGGCCTTTATCGGCTTCCGCCACCACTGGAACGACAGTGTTCGCAGCACCATTGGCTACAGTATGATCAATGCTGACAACCACGCTGATGCTGGCACCGCCGTTAATAAATCCTCCAAAAGCATGCGCGCCAACGTTATGTGGAGTCCGGCAGAGAAGATGACTTATGGTGTTGAGCTAAGCAAGGCAACATTGGAAAAAGAAAGCGGCGTTGATGGTGATATGACGCGGGCGCAGTTTACTGCCAAATACGCCTTCTGATTGATCCGTTCAAACAACAAACCCGACGTCATGTCGGGTTTTTTTATTTCGACTCTCCAGCGGATAAATATCCCAACCGCCTTTCTCGTATAAACCGTTTGCTCTTATTCAGAGCACCGCCTTAAGAAGTGGCCCAACTCGGCTTCCCGTCTATACACTGGCACCTGCTTGTGAAAAAAATTCATCAATAAGTCAAGTTATTGACATTTTTTTTGTTTTGCAGATCAAAAAATCCTGACTGCAGGATAACAACAGAATCAACTAATAAAAATGCTTTATATTCATTTTATCAATAACAAAAACACAAAATTTTACAAAAAATTACAAAAAAAATAAAAACCTCATGATAACGGCTGAATTAAAGTTAATTATTGAGAGATATATCACAAAACCAGCAAAGTCAGCCAATTTAAAAAAATACAGCAACAATGTGAAGGAAAAAATTAGAATTATGCATTATTAGAATCCAATAAACTGCCAGATTGTAGGAATACTTGTAATATCAATAACTTAAAAGCCATGAGCGCAAGCCATTCGATATAGTCAATAGATTGACTCCCATTATTAACATTCATACCATCGCCGCCTATTTTTTACTCAACTTCACAGGCGACCTGAATCGGCGCAAGGGGCTCTTTTGGTTATCGTTGGCAACACAACGGTTATCATTAAGTATTTCTGCAACGGTTTATTGCAGGCTACCAGCTCCCTGATCAAGAACCTTCTGCTAAGAATATTCTTATTATTGTTTACCGTATCGGCAGTCGCCAGTGAGCAAGTGACGTTGCGTGAAAGCTACGCAGGGAATCTGTCGTTTGAGCTCGGTGGTGGTACTTTCCGCGATGCGAACAACGAATGTCAGACCTTCAACACCTCATCGGACAATATTTCCCTTCCCGCCGGATCAAGCATCGAAGCCGCGTTTTTGTACTGGGCTGCCAGCGGCCAATCGAATGACAACCTGGTGGTCTTCAACGGCACCACGGTCACTGCCGACGAGATGTTTACCGAGACCTTCTATTTCAATAACCGCAACAACTACTCCTACGGTGCCCGGGCCAATGTCACCGATCTGGTCAGCAATAGCTCCAGTTCCTACAGCGTCAGCGGTGTAACCATTGATACCCAGACAAACTATTGCAATTCCGGCCTGGTGTTCGGCGGCTGGGCACTGGTTGTTATTTATGAAAATCCGTCTGAACCATTACGAGTGGTCAATCTGTTTGATGGCTACCAGGGGTTCCGCGATACCTTCATTAGTCTGACGCCCACCAACTTTGTGATCGCCGACAACCCGGCCGCCAAGGGCGGACGCCATGCTCACATAACCTGGGAGGGTGACTCGGGCAACTCGCAAACCCTGACCTACTCAGAGACACTGCTATTTAATGGCAATACCCTGATTGACAGCGGTAACCCTTCCAACAATCAGTTTAACTCCTATTCCAATGTCATTGGCAACACCAGTGGCGTTGACATCGATAGCTATGAGATTGGCAGCTATATCAGCGCTGGGGACACCTCAGTCACCACTACCTATTCATCCGGTGGTGACTATGTGCTGCTCAGTGCCGAAATCATCAGTGTGCCAAACCAGGCTGTCGCCGACATGACCATCACATCCAGCTCGGCGGCCAGCGTTTACCGGGGTTCGGATGCCAACTACACCCTGGCCATCACTAATAACGGCCCCAGCCTGGCACCCTCTGGTTCCGCTGTCACCATTCCGCTCAGTGATGGCCTGCTCCTGTCTGGCAGCGCGGGATCGGGCTGGAGTTGCAGCGCAACCACCAGTCTGGTGACTTGCAGCTATGCTGCCGCACTCAACGATGATGACAGCAGTCAGCCACTGAGTCTGTCTTTTGATACCAGCGCCACAACGCTCGACAGCATCAGCCTGACCGCCACGGTGAGCGGGCAAATATTTGATAACCGTTACTGGAACAACGACACCCCCCTTGAAATGACCATAGGTGCCCCGGACTTGAGCACCTCGGCCAAAACAGGCGAAGACGTGAACTCAGGCAACCTGGCACCAGGAGACACCTTGAGGTTCAGTATTAGCGTCGTCAACACCGGCACGATTAGCGCAACCGGCGTAACTGTCACCGATCACCTACCTTCACAAATCAATAGTTACACCCTTGTCAGTGCACCAGCCGGCAGCACCAACAACAGCGTCCCTGCACCCACAGGTGATTACGGTGCCGGTACCGTGGTGATCGATAACATCACCATTGCCGCCGGAGAAACAGAGACCATTGTTATTGAAGCCGTGATCAGTGCGGCGGCGGTTGATGGCGAAACTATCGACAACACAGCCACCATTACGGATGCACAGGGCAACAACCTGCAGGTGCAATCTGCCACCCTGACCGTGTCGACCACTTTTACCAGTGGCAGCAACAAGCCACTGTATTTGCAGAATGATCTGACTTTGACGCGGGTTGCCTCCACCAGCACCACAGCCATTACCCTTGCCGGTGCCGTCGGCGGCACATCGGCCTCCTGGACATTAACACCAGCGCTGCAAACCGATGTCAGCCTCGACTACAGCAGCGGCACGATTCCGGTTCAACTTATTCTCCAGTCTGAAGCAGGTGGTGGCGGCGGCGGTACTCGCAACCATAACCTGACCATACGCTTGTTGGCTGACGGCACCGAGATCGCCCGTTACGACAACAATTTGGGCATCAACAGAAACACCCCGACCCAATACTCGCTGGATTTAACCGTGACCAACCCTCTGGCGCTGTCCTCCGGCGACACTCTGAGCGTTGAAATCACCCAGCAAGCCTGTGGTGGCCGTAACGGTACCAACTGCCGTGATCTGTACGTCTATCCGTTCAGTTCCGGCAATAACAGCCAGATCAATCTGACTTCGAATACCGTTATTAATGTCAACAGCCTGGAACCCTACAGCTCTGCCTATGCCGCTGGTGCTGTGATGACCAGAGTGATTGAAAACTCGATCGTGTATTTGCGGGCTGTCGTCAGCGACCCGTTTGGCTATAGCGATATCACCAGCGCCCGCATGACCATCACAGATCCTGCCGGTAACCCGGTCAATGACAGTGGCGGGAATCCTGTCACCGACCGAGTACTAACGGCTGTTTCATCCAGCGGTGCCTATAACACCTACGAGCAGGCGATCGAGATACCGGATGGTGCCAGCAGTATTGGCAACTGGGTCGTCACCCTGACGGCCGACGAAGGGTATGAAGGTGATGTATACAGCAGCCGTAGCAAGGTAATTCAGGTCTATGGCCGCCCGGAGATGTCAATCACCAAAACGACGCTGGTGATTTATGACCCGGTCAACGGCAGCACCAATCCCAAGCGTATCCCCGGTGCAGAAATTCTGTACAGCCTGACCACCACCAATGCCGGAGACGGCACCGTGGATGAAAACACCCTCGTTATTGTCGACCCGGTGACCGATCTGATGCCGCTGTTTGTCAGTGATTTGCAGAATGGCAGCCCGGTTGTTTTTGTCGATGGCAGCCCCCCTAGCAACTTGACCTTTACCTTCGAGCAGCTCGACTCCAGCACCGACGATGTCGATTTTTCTGATGATAACGGCGCGACGTTTGGCTATGTGCCACAACCCGATGCAGGAGGATATGACGCGGCTGTCACGCATATTCGCCTGACGCCAAAAGGCGTGATGAGTGAATCCAATGGCAGCAGCAATCCAGCATTTTCCTTTCAATACCAAGTACTTGTAGAGTAACGGAGGTTTTTTACTCATGACAACGCTTAACCGGGCATTCAAACTGCTCACCGGCACACTGGCCGCCATGGCCAGTTCTGCGGCATTGGCGATTGGTACCCCTGCGGGTACCGAAATCACCAACACCGCCAGCGCCACCTTTGATCTGCCAGGCGGTACCACTGGCCTGACCAAGAGTGCCGAAGTCAAACTGAACGTTCTGGAACTGATTAACGTCAACGTCACTTCCCAGAATAGCGGCAACGTATCGACAATTGCCGGCGCAACAGATCAGGTTCTGACGTACGTTGTAACCAACACAGGTAACGGCGCTGAAGATTTTGAAATCAGTTTGGATCAACTGACTTCCGACGATTTTGACGCCCTCAATGTCCGCCTCTACAAAGACACTGATGGCAACGGTACCTATACCCCGGGCACCGACACTCTGCTGACGTCCGGCTCCAGCTCCATTGGCCTGACTGCCGATGACGATCAAACCATTTTTATACTCATTGATATTCCTAACACCGGTTCCGAAGCGGCAGGGGATATCAGCCAGCTGAAGCTGTCCGCCATTTCGGAAACCGTGGTCTCCCATGGCGGTGCCAGTCCAGCCCCTGGCGACCTGATGGCCGGTGTTGGTAGCGGTGGTGCCAACGATGCCGTCATTGGCAACGCCTACATCGATGCCGCCACCGGCGCCCTCGAAATCGGCACCGGCGCCGGTAGCGCCACCGTCAATATGACCAAGACCGTCTTCCGTGTGGTTGATCCTTTCGGTGGCAGCAGCATGGTGCCTGGCTCAATCATCACTTATCAGATCGATGCCACTGTTGCCAACGGCTCCGTAGACAACCTGGTTATCAGCGATGAGCTGCCAGGAGAGCTGACTTATCAAGCCAACTCGATTGTGCAAATCGACACCCTGACCAGCACCAGCACTCCACTGACCGACACTGCAACAGACGCTGACGCCGGATCGTTTGACTCGGCTACAGGCAGTAACGGCACGGTTTTTGTCACGTTGGGCACCCAGGCAGCCGGTGCCAGTTTCCGCGTCCAACTGCAAGCTGAAATCAAGTAATCAAAGGGCATTCCTATGAAGATAATTCGCGCATTTGTTATCGGTTTGATACTGACGCCTCTGGCCGCCATGGCCGATGTCACTCTGGTTAACCAAGCCTTCAAAATTGTACTGAAGCAACAGCAAGACGGCTCAGTAACCGAAGAATGGCAATCGCTGGACAAGATTGTCCCCGGTGACATCGTTGGCTATCGCATTGAATACGCCAACACGGGAACCGAGGCCGCCACCTCCGTCGCCATCAATAATCCGATTCCTGAAAAAACCACCTACATTGCCAACAGCGCCACAGGCCTGAACAGCAAGGTGACCTATTCCGCAGACAACGGGCAAGCCTTTGCCCGCGCTGCCGAATTGTTCGTTGTAAAAGACGGCAAGCAACAACTGGCACGCCCTGAAGAGATCACCCATATCCGCTGGAACCTGGATGCAATAGCCCCGGCTTCAAAGGGTACGGTTGAATTCAAAGTACGTGTTAACTAACCCCGGGAGAGAACTACCATGAAACTGCACAACGCCCTTTGGGTTCCTGCTGTTATTGGCGCACTGAGCGGTATGGCAACCAATGCCTACGCCGTCGGCACCACGGCAGGTACCACGATTAACAACACCGCAACGCTGGACTTTAAAGTCGGTGCTACCGATCAGCCGCAGGTTGAGTCCACCCCCACTATTGGCGGTACACCTGGCGACCCCACCAGCTTTGTTGTTGACGTCAAGGTCAACTTCTCAGTTGACCGTCTGGCCACCACCACCTACACCGTCACCAACGATGGCCTCGAGACCACCGTAATGGCGTACAAGATTACCAACTTGAGTAACGCACCACTGGACTTCTCTTTGGCTGCTATTGATCAGATGGCAACCGCTGGCACGGTGGCGGTTACAGGTGGTGATCCGGCCACTAACCCGGTAGTTGATACCATAGACAACGCCCTGACCGCAGTTAAATACTATGAGTCGGATGATGCGATTCTGGATACCGGAGCAGATACCGAGATTACCGGTACTCTGGTCACTTCCCAGCTGACCACCACCACATTGGCCGATGGCGCAACAAACGCAACAGACGATATTACCTATATCTATGTCACCGCGACCGATATCGGCTTTGAAGGTACTGACGCCGACATCCTTGGTCTGGAGACGACCGTCTCGGGTCGTAATGCCCTGATCAGCAGCGTTCAAACCGATATCACCACCGAAACAACGGCCGCAGACAGCGTTGGTGCTGTCGATATCGTTCATGCAGATATCGCCGATAGTGCCAAGAACGAAGAAACCACTACCGATGCCCTCGAACTGACCTTCCCGATACTGGAACTGGTGAAAACCCAGGCCATTTCTGAAGACCCAATCAACGGTACCACCAATCCGAAGTTCATCCCGGGGGCGGTCGTCACCTATACCCTGACACTGACCAATACCGGCCGAGGTACTGCGACCAACGCTGTGATTGCGGATACGCTGGTATCGAGCCTGCGCTTTGGTGATGCGATTAACGGCACCGATCTGTTCACTCTCGACTTCACCGATAACAGCGCCGGAACAACCACGCCGACCACTCTGACGCCAGCAGTGGATACGGACGAAGGTGAAGTCGCGACCGACAGCTCAGGTGCAAGCCCGATTGATACCGTCACGGTTGATCTGGGTACCGGTTTGCAGATGGAAGCCGACGACATCGCGGTGGTTAAGTTTGAAGTCACCATCCAGTAACGCATGCCTCACTTTCCTGGGTTGAACATGCGTTATGGCCGCTCAGCACACGGGGTTATGCCCCGGGTGCTGACGCGTCTATACCTGCGCCCGGGAATAGCGTTATTGGTGATTGGTATTAGTGGGTGGAGCCATGCAGTAACACCCGCCAATACTGAAATTACCAACCATGCCAGTGCCAATTACCAGGTTGGCCAAGCTGCCATGCGCCAATCAGCATCAGCGACCTTTACCACTGGCAGTATCAGTTTTGCCCCTGCAGCCACCAGCGCAACTCTGGATTTACTTCACTTCAGTGGGGCAAGCGGCTCTGAACAGGTTACGATTTCCGCTTCAGAATGTGCCGATAGTACAGGTAACTTTACCGCCAACAACCACTTCACCGATCTCTCAGGTAGCACCCAGAATCTACCTGGCGATTACGGTATCAGTGCGCTGGAATATGGTTTCAAGGTCGGCGAACCCTTACTGGTGCGAGTGGAAGATCAGGACAAAAACCTTAACCCGGTACGGATTGACCAGATTACGGTTACCCTTTCCAACAACGAGGGTAGCGATTACGAAACCCTGCGTTTGAGTGAATCCGATATCAACAGCGGCATTTTCTACGGTGTGATCAATACCGTGAGCGCAGACGACCGGGCCATCAGCTACAACTGTGAACTCTCGGTATCCACCAACTCGGGTATTACCGCGTCGTATATCGACTCGGCCGACGCAACCGATACCGTCAAGGATACCGGTATCTTTGATCCCTACAGCCGGGTATTCGACGCCAGCACCGGCGAACTACTGAACGGTATTCAGGTTACTCTCATCGACAACAGCACCGGTCTACCCGCCACTGTGTACGATGACGATGGCATCACCCCGTACACTGCCACACTGACCACTGGCCCAACCGCCAGCATTAGTGCGGCAGGCACCATGGCGACCAACGTCAGCTTTCCGGATGGCAGTTTCCGCTTCCCGTATTTGCCAAACGGTGAATATCGACTGGAATTTAAAACTCCCACCAATTACCAGATTCCGTCCGCCACCAGCAATGCTGCCATTGCGGCGCTGGATGGTAGCTTTCTTATCAACGCCATTTCCCGTGGTGGCGCGTTTACCGTGAGCAGTCATCTCTTTGTTACCGACGTTCCCGCCGATCGCCTCGACACCGGCGTACTGTTGAAAAAATCGGCCAATGTCACGTCAGCCGCCATTGGTGACTTCATCAAATACAGCGTCACCTTAACACTGGCAGATGTTGCCCTGAGCGATGGCCAACTGTCCGATCAATTACCCGTGGGGCTGAAATACCAGCCAGGCTCGGCCTATTTCGCCGGAGAGAAACTTGCCGATCCAGACATCAGCCATAACGGCCGTACCCTGCGATTCAGCATCCCGGACGTTGCCGCCAACTCATCCGCCAGCCTCAGCTACGTGACTCAGGTAGCGGCCAACGCCAAAGGCTCGCTGGTGAATACCGTCAACCTTATCGACGACGTTTTAAGTACCAATGAGGCAACGGCTCGCGTCACAGTGAACGACGATTTTTATCGTGACTATGCGCGCCTGTTTGGCCGGGTTTATATCGGCGACTGTGACAACACCACCGAACAGATTGGCGTCGCTGACGTGCGCCTGTTTATGGAAGACGGCACCTACGTTGTCACCGACGAAAACGGTGAATGGCACATTGAACATGTTCGCCCAGGCAGCCACGTCGTCCAGCTGGATGCCATCACCCTGCCTGGTGACCTGGAATTACAGGCCTGTGACAACCTCGGTTTTCATGCTGGCCGGGATTTCAGCCAATTTGTCGATTTACAGCCAGGTTCCCTATGGCGGGTTGATTACACCCTCAAACCGAAAATACCGCCATCAGGTGAAGTCAGCCAGAAACTGCTACAAACCCTGGTGCCAATGAGCGCATCAGAACGCACGACATTGGCAGAGTATCACTCGCCAGTCAGCGAGTTGCTGTCCTACGCCTTTACCCTGAACGGTGAGGGCTTGGCGATACAGAATGTTCGCAGCATGATCTCCTTGCCAGCAGGCGTTGCCTATGTGCCGGGCAGCAGCCAAGTCGATTCATACCCCAGTGCAGACCCAAAAAATTACACGGGCACGCTGGTATTCGATCTGGGCGACAAGCCAGAACAGTGGCAACAGCTCATCACCTTTAACGGCGTTGTGACCGACCAGGCAGTAGCCGGTGACCTGACCACCAAAGCCGTTACCCTGTTTGAAGTCGGTGAGCAAAAAAACCTGAAAATCACCCCAGTCACGACACTGGCTAAACTGCGTATTCCACCACCGCAGGGAGTGCTGGAACAACCAGAGCAACCCAAGTTTGAAGTCTTCTTTGCCGAGCTGTCTGACAACGACCAGATGACCCTGGATGGCGTGGTCAACCGTCTGCTGGATCTGAAAAACATCCAGCTGGAAGTGGTCGGCCACACCGACCGCACCCGCATCGCCCCCCGCAGCCGTCATATTTTTTCTGATAACCAGGCCCTGTCAGAAGCCCGTGCCGATGCCGTGGCAGACTATATTAAAGACAAGCTGAAGCTGACCGATGACCAGATCAAGGCGGAAGGCCGTGGCCAAGCCGACCCGATTGCGACAAATACCACCACCGAGGGCCGGGCCAAAAACCGGCGAGTTGAAGTCAACCTGCTGGCCGCAGAAGCAAACGTCCAACTGGAATCCGTCGGTGCTCACATTGAATCCGAGAAAATACAAGCCAGTCTCGACTCACTGAGAATCAAGCGTCACCGCAAGACAGTTGAGCTAGACCAAAATGAATTTTCCGCGCAGGAAAAGATGCCGGCATTCGATGAAAACTGGTTTGCCGGCCAACCGGAAACAGCCGGATGGGTCTGGCCACAACTGGATCGCAGCGCCTCTATTTCTGCCGTCAACATCGCCATTCGTCATACCAGAGATCAGCTCATCAAGCTGAAACTGAATGGCGAGCCAGTCTCCATGCTCAACCTTGAAGGGGTTGTCCGCAGTCGCGCACGCAACCTGATGGTCACCACCTGGAAAGGCATCAGCATTAATACCGGTGCCAACCGTTTCTCGGTCGATGTCCTGAACAAAAATGGAGAGCGGCTGGAAACCATCGATGCCCGTGTTCAACTATCAGAACAGTCCGCCAACGCCAGACTGGAGCCAGAGCTCAGCACCCTGGTGGCCGACGGGATTACCACACCGGTGATTGCGGTACGCCTGACCGACCGCGATGGCTATCCGCTGCACACCAACCTGCAAATCAGCACCGCCGTCGAGTCACCCTACACCCTCTATTCCGAACAGAATGAAACCGAATCCAGCCCGCTGAATGAAAGCTCACAGAACTTCTATCAAGTGGGTCAGGATGGCGTGGTTCGTATCACTCTGGCCCCCACCAACCGCTCCGGTGAAGCCGTACTGGTGTTTAACCACGCCGACGGCCAGAGCGAAGAAATCCGCGCCTGGCTGAAACCGGAGCCGCGCGAGTGGATTCTGGTCGGGCTGGGCGACATGACCGTTGGTTTTAATTCAGCCTCCGGCGACGCCGCAGGGCTCAACGCCGCTGGTGTTGATAACCACATTTACCACGATGGCCGCGTCGCCTTTTACAGCCAGGGCCGGGTCTCGGGCGAATGGCTGCTGACGGCTGCCTATGACAGTGGTAAACCCCAGGCAGAAGCCTTCTCGCAGCTGATTAACGCCGACGAGTACTACACCCTCTACGGCGACGCCAGCAACCAACAGCTCGATGCCAGCTCCGGCCGCAAACTTTATGTACGCCTGGAACGTAACCGCTTCTATACCATGTTTGGTGATATCGACACCGACCTCGACCAGACTGAACTGGGCCAATACAGCCGCCGCATGACCGGCTTGCAAACCGCCTACCAAGGTGAAAATGTCGAAACGACAGCGTTTGTATCACAAACCGACAACGGTTTTATCCGTGACGAAATCCAAGGTGATGGCACCTCAGGTCTATACCGGTTGAGCCGCAAAAACCTGGTAAAAAGCAGCGAATCGCTGACCCTGGAAGTCCATGACCGCTACCGTAGCGAGTTGGTGATCAGTACCGAACCTCTGCTGCGTGACTATGACTACGTCATCGATTACGAAGACGGCACCATTTATTTCAAACAGGCAATTCGGGCCACCGATGATGCATTTAACCCTCGCTATATCGTGGCCGAATACGAAGTCGATGATCAACAACTGGGTTACGTGGCCGGTGGTCGAGCCGGGGTCAAATTTTTTGATCGCCAACTCAAGGCTGGCGTATCCGCAGTGAACGTCAACCAGCCCGACCATGAAGGCCAACTGACCGCTGTCGATACCACACTCAAGCTAGGTAACACCGAAATCACCGGTGAAGTTGGCCAAAGCAGCAAAAAAACCATTGCAGGTGAATTCAGTGGCAACGCCTATCTGCTCGATGTCACCCATCGCAGCGAAAACCTGCAGACCCGCGCCTATATCCGCCGCCAGGGCGAACGTTATGGTATTGATGACAACGAAGACAGCGAAAATGACTCACGCAAGGAAGGCATTGAAGGCACCTGGTTTATTGGTGACAGGGATCAGCTGTCGCTGACGGCCTTCCACCACCATGAACTGTCTACCGGCCTCGATACCTATCAGGGCCAGGGCGACTGGACCCGCGCGATTGATGACAGTAACCGCCTCACTTTCGGGGTCATTAACGCCCAGGCAGAGAGTGAAACAGACACCGTGTTTGCCGATCAGCTATCGGCGGGTATCTCCAGCACCTTCTTTGAAGAACGGCTGACCACCAACGCCACCGTACTGGCCAACTATACCCGTCGCAGTGAAGCTCAGGATCAGCTGATCTTCTCGGCAGACTACAAGTTGACCAATAAAACCTCCGTGTTCAGTACAATGGAAACGGGCTTTGCCCGTGAAGCCTCGCAACGCCTTGGCCTGGGTGTGCGTACCAGCCCATGGAGAGGTGCCATTGCTGAGCAGAGTGTTGAGCAAGTTCGACAGGATGACGCCTATCAGCTCATGGCGCTGTCGGGACTGAGTCAAGAATTTATTATTGACGAACGCTGGACCGCCAGTCTGGGATTCGATCAAGCCCGTAACATTGAAGCCAACCAGCCCGCCGAAAGCGCCGACCAGACCGAAGACTATTACGCGCTGCGTACCGGGGTGAGCTACAACACCCAACCCTGGCAGTGGAACAACCGGCTGGAATACCGAGACGGCCGAGAAACCGACAAATGGGTCGTTTCCTCCGCGCTTTACCACCCGATCAGTGACACCTTGTCTACCGGTGCCAGTCTGGACTTCTTCCGCTCCATGGCAGGCAGCATTTACAGTCAACAACTGGATGTCATGTTTGACTTGGCACTGCGCCCGCAACAGGCTCGCTATGCCGCCTTGTGGCAAACGCGCTGGCTGCAGACTGCGGATGGCGGTAACCACACACCCGATCGCACTCGCAAGCTGATTAACAACATTCATGCTAACTGGATGTTCACCAGCCGCAATCAGCTTGCCGGGCAGTACGGATTAAAACGGGTGCTGAGTCAATACGATGGCGACGACTACGCGGCTTCGATCGACTATATGGCTGGAGAATGGCGTCATCACCTGACCGACCGCTGGGACGTTGGTGCCCATGGCCGCCGCCTGCACAGCTATGAAGCTGGCCAGTCGGAACATGGCACCGGTTTCTCGCTAGGCTGGATTCCCAAAACCAACGTCTGGCTGAGTGTGGGCTATAACTTTTCCGGCTTTATCGACAGTGATTTTTCGGCAGCGAACTACACTGCCCAGGGTGTCTTTCTGAAAGTCCGCTTCAAGGCGGACCAGCAGTCGCTGGCAGCGATGCGCTCGTCGTTTGACTGATTCCGTTTGCTTGACCCGATTGATCCAATGCCGCACGCCCAGCCCAGGTGACTAATTTTCAGACAAATGCTTCTTTCGACCAGACGGTTTTTGTATAGTTCGGTCACATCCGTCTGCAGGAAGCTACACATGAGTTCACAGCGTTCGAAGTCTCTTTCCCAAACCCTGATGGCCGTTGCGGTTGCTACTGCTTCCATGTCGGCCCTGGCAGAATATGAAAACCGTTCCTTCAGTGTATTTGGTGCTGCTGGCATGCAATACATTAACTACAGCGAAAAGTTGAATAACTACTACGGTGTCAACATGAAGTCGACTTTCGAGACGGTCAACTTTGTGCAGCGCTCCGGTGGTTATACGGCAGTGAACGACACTCTCGGTTTTTCCATCATCTCATCTTCGACACTACTGAGCTTTGAAGATCGAGAAGACTGGGAACTGAAAGGCGAAGACGGTTACGTGCAGCAAAACACCACGTCACTGAGTTTCCAGACTCTGGACATGATGATGTCCTACCACTTACAGAACGGCTGGTACGCCTCAGCCGGGATGCACTACCAGAAAACCGCGTTCTCCCGTTTTGACTGGACCACCGGCAACGCCAACGACGCCTACAACGCCACGATCAAGGATTACATTACCAACAACCCGGCGATGATGGACGTGGTGCAGCAATACATCGATCAATTCGATGATATCTCCAACGAAGCCGATTATTTTGATCTTATCCGCAACGACCCGGAAACCAACCAAACCGTTGTATTTGAGGATGCCAGTAATTTTGGCGCCATGATCGGCATCGCCTACGACAGTTATTTTATGAAACAATCCAGTGGCATGCGTTACCAGTTTTCTCTGGAAGTTGGCACACCGGTCTACGAGAAAATCCTCAACAGCAGCCACAATGGCTCACTTGAACGCACCTTCGGTGGCGGTCTGGATGTCACTGGCAAACTGGGGGTTGGCTATCAGTTCAGCCAGCAACTGAGCACCATGTTGCTGATTACTGGCCTGTACAGTCATCGTGACAAGATTCAGGAATGGTCCAACGCACTGGATTCTGTCACCCTGCCGGAAAACACCCTATACGCTGCAGCCGCGTATATCTCTGTTGGCTGGAACTTCGAGTAGCCAGCCCAGGGATGGGAACAGAGCCCCATCCCTACGTTTTGCTGTACGCTGCCCAGCTGGTAATACGATGATCAATCACCGGCAATCCCACGGTAAAGTGATACAGCACTTGCCACTGGTCGTTTTGCAGGCCAAACAGGTTATGCACCATGTCATCGTAGTAACAACCAATCCCGGTGCCGCGTAATCCAGCCGCTTCAGCTTCCAGATATAATACCTGTCCGATAGCACCGGCTTGCCAGTAAAGATGGCGGTAGCTCCAGGGTTCGATTTCCAGTTTTTTGCAGTCTGCCATCATGGCGAGGCTGAAAGCGCTTTCTCCAGCGATGGCTTGTTGGCAACTGAGGCGCATTGCCGTACGGCGTGTCCCGGCAGCTAACAGGCAATGGAACGACAGATGCGACGGTGCCGAATCGACTTCTTGCCACTGAAATTCTGCCCGTAATTGTCCCCGCATATCCGGCAGTGGAACGTTACTGTCGCGCTGCAGGCAATACAGGCCGGAAGGTAATCCTTCCACCTTGTGCACAAACAGCATCAGCTGTACGCCTGCGACTAATGGCAAGGTGTTCCATGGACTGTAGTCAGACCGTGGCAGACAGTGATCCAGCAAGGTGTAAAAATCGGCCAGCGCCATGCCCCCGGCGGGATCAAATGCCTGTGCCGAACGACGCTGCCGAATCAGCCGCGCCGCCGGTTCGGCCGCACGTTGGCCACTGGCACAGATCGGCACCGGCCAGCTTGCGGATGCTGGCGGCATTGGCAGCTCGAGCATCTGGCTGGCGGCAGTGGTACTGGCAGCCCTGGCGACGGCGTCGATCACCGGCCATTGATAAAAATGGCGTTTGTCGAGCACATTGGCGTGGCCAGACCACGCCCCTTGTTGTACATGCTCCTGTATTTTCTCCAACCACCGGTGTGACGCAGCCATTGAAGCAGTATCAGTCTGATCGCTGGCGAGCAAATTCAGCAAACAATCAGGATGTTCCGCTTCTGCCACCGAGCCATCCGCTTGTTGCAGATCCTGCGGGCGATCCAACCCCAGCAAGCTCGCCAGAGAGCTGTCTGGCAGCGCCACTGGGCGAATCTGGCAACTCGCCCAGCCCAGTGTCGAAGCCGCAAAGCTGACCGCCGCCAGCGCATGACCGACATCAAGCTGACAGTAGCGATAGCCACGTTCGCCGTATTTCCAGGCTTCGCGCCAGTGCACCGAACTTAATCCCAGATACAGCAGCGGCGTTGCAGACCCGGTGACCGCATCCAGCGGGCAACGCAATTCCAGTGCATGCTGATCCGGGCGATAGTGATAAACACCGTCTTCCAACCCCGCAATCGAACAAGCCACCAAATAACATTCTGTCGGGTGCAGGTTGCCGCTGGACGGGTTTACCCGCAGCGACCATTTGGCACTGCCGAACTGCTTCCAGGCCGACAAGGCCAGCGACAATTCAAGTAACAAGCCCAGTTGCGCCAGATCAGGGATGACCACGGGCGGGCTAGCCGCTGGTTGCGGTTGCGGTTGCCACAGCTGTTCCCAGCGCCGGCTACTGGGGTCAAGAATCAACTCCGAGGCCGCCAATGGCAAACTGGTCAGCCGGGCGCCGTCGTAACGCCGGAACGGATCGGGCTGAGCATCCCAGTCGATACTTTCCGGCCCGGCAGCATAAGCATCCGGCAGATGACGGGTGCGTTGGTGGTATTCCCTGATTAGCATACGGGATCGCTCAATGACTAGTGGGTGGCTCGGCGCTGATTTCATCCGGGAAGCAGGTCACCAGATGAATCGGATTCCCCGCATCGTCCGGAAAACACACCAGCAACATTTCCTGCTCAGGATCTTCTTCCAGATGACCGGTATTAACCAGCATTCCCATGGTGCCCGGTTCGGCAAAGACATGGCTTTCCGGGGCACTGGGGACAGAGCCATCGTTGGTGATGGTAACGGTGGCAAAGACGGCGTCGCCTTTTTGCAATTGAGTCATGTCGCAGCTCCTGTCGTTGTCGGCTTTGTCGTGTCGTATTGACGACAATTACCGAAGAATCAGTCGGATAACAGACCTTGTCCATTAGCCGCACCGGATGTGGTTTTCCCTTGAAAACAGCGGCTTGCCTGCTATAACAAGCGCCAGAACCCACCGTTTGAGCGCTGAGCGTTTTCACTGGAATACCCTGTGCAGAGCAAGAGTTTTGCCATACCGTTGTCTGGCACCGCCAGGACCTACAGGAGTTGCCCCATGCCCGTCACTCTCGAACCCGTTACGCTGCAGCCCGTCACCATCAGCTGGATGGTCGAGCATGGCTTCGACCCGCAACGCCTCGACAAGCCAGGCCGTTACGACGACACGCCACTGATTCGCGCCAGTCGTCAGGGCCGATTTGATGTGGTGTCCGACCTTGCCACCATGCCGGACGCCATCGCCACAAACGCCCTCAACCATCGCAATATGGATGGTACCAATGCCCTCTGGGCTGCGGTTGTTGCCGATGACTATGCCATTGCCGAGCTGCTGCTGACCCTGGGGATCGATCTCGATAATCTTAATGACAATGGCGCCAGCGTGCTGATGTATGCTGCCTCCAGTGGCAAAACCCCCTGGGTCGCCTGGCTGCTCGACAAGGGAGCCGATACCCGTGCCGAAACCCTCGATGGCTTCACCGCCCTCGACCTGGCCAGCAATATTGACTGTTTGCGTTTGCTCAAACGTGCCAAAACAGGCGAGACTGGCGCCTGAGTCCGACAGGCTCCCAGTTACTCGCATAGTTACCCGCCCGGAGAGCACGGTTCGAATGGATATTTCCAGTGCAGACCTCACCGCTGTTTGGCTCACCATCAAACTGGCAACGCTGGTGACCCTGATTCTGTTGCTGCTGGCCACCCCGATTGCCTGGTGGCTGGCGCATACCCGTCACCCGTTACGAGGACCCGTGAGTGCGCTGGTCGCTCTGCCGCTGGTGTTGCCTCCCAGTGTATTGGGGTTTTATCTGCTGCTCACCATGGGGCCACATGGACTGATTGGCCAGCTGACCCAGAGCCTTGGGCTCGGAACCTTGCCGTTCACCTTTGCCGGACTGGTGGTGGCCTCGGTGTTTTACTCCTTGCCCTTTGTGGTACAACCGATCCAGAACGCTCTCGAAGCGCTCGGTGATCGTCCCCGGGAAGCCGCTGCGACGCTGGGCGCTGGGCCATGGGATACTTTTTTCCACGTTATACTGCCGCTGGCTCGCCCCGGTTTTTACACCGCAGCGGTATTGGGGTTTGCCCATACCATTGGTGAATTTGGCGTGGTACTGATGATTGGCGGTAATATCCCCGGCGTCACCCAGGTCATTTCGGTGCAGATCTACAACCATGTTGAAGCACTCGACTACGGCCGCGCTCACACCCTGGCCGCCGGTATGGTGGTCTTTTCTTTTGTAGTGTTGCTGCTGTTGTATGGTTTTCGACGTAACCAGGGAGCCAAACCGCTGCTATGAACATGAACCCACTTAAAAAAACAACGTTAGCAACGGCCAGTCGTCAGCCCCAGGGCGAGCACCCTGAGCTGTTGGTACGCTGTTACCTGCAACGACCAGGCTTTACCCTTGACGTCGATCTCGCTCTGCCCGGTCGTGGCGTCAGTGTTTTATTTGGACACTCAGGTTCTGGCAAAACTACACTGCTGCGCTACATTGCCGGGCTTGAACGCGCCAGCGGCGAACTGGTGTTTCAGGGTCAGTGCTGGCAAGACAAGCACCGTTCTGTGCCAACCTGGCAACGGGCGCTGGCCTATGTATTCCAGGAATCCAGCCTGTTTGATCACCTAACCGCAGCAGGTAACCTTCAGTTTGCCATCCAGCGGGCCCGAGGCCCGGTTGAAGCGGATGACCTCGAACAGGTGACAGAGCTGCTCGGTATTCAGCACACGCTGAAGCGCTACCCGCATCAGCTTTCCGGTGGCGAGCGCCAGCGGGTTGCCATCGCCCGCGCCTTGCTCAGCAAACCGCGCTTGTTATTGATGGACGAACCACTGGCATCGCTGGATGAGCAGCGCAAACAGGAAATTTTACCCTGGCTGGAACGGTTGAAAACCCATCTTGATGTGCCGATTGTGTACGTTACCCACTCCCCTGCGGAAGTCGCCCGACTGGCCGATTATCTGGTTGCTCTCAAGGATGGTCTGGTCGTCGCCAGCGGCACCCTGAACGACACCCTCACCCGGCTCGATTTCCCACTACAACAGGGAGAAGACGCCAGCGTGGTGTTGCAAGGTCACATTCGCGAACGCGACAGCCACTGGCAACTGGTACGTATCGGCTTTGCCAATCAGCCACAGGACGAAGACGATGGTTCAATCTGGATCAGCGATCCGGCCTGCCGGAAAGATGCTCCCGACAGCCTGAGCAACCGCACTGGCAATGCCATCGACCAGCCCGTACGGGTGCGTATTCTGGCTCGCGACGTCAGTCTGTCACTCAACCGCCACGACGACACCAGCATTGTGAATGCCTTGTCCTGTACTGTCGAAGCCCTCAGTAATGGCGACCACGATGCACTGGCGCTGGTACGGGTCAAAGTCGGCGAGACCCGGCTGCTGTCACGCATGACTCGCCGTTCGGTGGTGCACCTGGGGCTGACACCTGGCCAGATACTCTGGGCACAAGTGAAGTCGGCAGCACTGTTGTAAACTGTTGGGGACATCTATTTAATCCGGTGCTCACTCTGGGCCACCGGATGGTTTCGAATCACGAAGCCGACTTGCAGGCCTGACGGGTCAAGTCAAAAGTCGGCGACACCGAGTCGAGATCATCCGGCAGCCCCCGAAGGGCGCGGGTTGCCGCCGTCCAGTGCAGTGTTGACGAATTTGAAAAGGACGCGTCATTTCGCTGCATTCGTCGCCTTGCCCTGAACAACGGCAACACTCGCGCAGAGCCGTGCAGGATTAAATAGATGTCCCCTGTTGTAAAACAGCACCGCCCATTGAACAGTCACACGTGTGAACAGCAAAACGTGGCGAATGGGGAACCGATCAGTCGCTTTCGCCCCACAGATAATCGTCTATTTCTTTCATCAGAAAAGCATTGTCTTTCAGGTTGGCGGCCAGTGTTTCCGCTTCGTCACGACTGTAGCCGTAGAGGTTAAAACTGGTTGTACCAGCGGTATCACCATCGTACGACATGTGCACAAACAACAACCAATTGTCTGACTCCGAGGTGGGTTTCAGCTCGATGATGGCGCGCAGCTTGCCTTCGAGCTGGAGTAAATAGTGGCTGCTGGTTATCTCCGGGTTTGACCCGGCAAGGGTAATGTTTTTTGTCATACCTGACTCCGTTTCAGGTGCTCCACCAGTGCGGCATCCATAGTGGTTACGTGGAGATCGAACCAGCCGGGTAGTTGTTCCAGAACGTAGGCGCGACCAAAGCTGACACGGCCACTTTCGACACGGGCACGGAAATTGATCATTTCGCCCAATACCCGGTTATGTTCACCCCGGTGTTCAGTGCAGGCAGGGTAGCTCGATTGCACCATCAGGGTGTTTTCACGTTCAAAGTGATGGCTCAGGTGATCGGTCAGTTGGCCAAATTGCTGGATAAATTCGGCGCCTGAAGCGGCCTCCAGCCGGACTAGCCATTCGGTAAACTCTTGGTGATCACCATCAATATCGGTATGTCCCAGGGTCAGTGGGACAGGGATTGGGCGGCTTGTCATTAACTGTCATCATCCGTCAGACTGAGGGCCATCTGGTACACCACACTGCCACCCACTTCATCACTGGGATCAAGTGCCAACAGCTTGGCTAACACCTGTTCTGCCAGGGCAATATTCCCGGCTCTCAGCGAGACAAAACCAAGGGCTTTCATGCTGTACAAATACAACCGTACCGGGCCATGAATACCGTTGGTCAGCAGGGTATCAAACGGAGTGGATGCCGGGGTCAGCAAACGCCAGTCTGGCTGAAAACCGGCTTGTTGAGCAGCCCGTTGCAACACCTGTTCAATCAGTTGTCGCGAGGCCTCAAAACAGTTGGCGTAGGCGTACATTTTGTAGAGCGCGATCTGTACTTCCAACTGTTCTGGCAGATGTTCTGCCACTTGTTGTAACAGCCGTTCAGCACGGTGCCAGTCGCGGGCAATATCGATCGGTTCACGTAATAGCCGCTGGACGTCAAGTGAGACCAGACCATCAGGACTCAGGGGGGCGTCGTTAAATAATTCTCGTACCAGCATGGTCAATCAGACTCCGGGTCAGGCGGCATCGGCTGATGCATTGGACTGGCTGGCGTGTTTTTCAGGCAGTAGCCCCTGTTGCCGAATCCAGCCTTTGAATTCTTTCATTACCGGGCGCGACAGCCGGGTTTCTGCCAGCAAGCGCCGCTCGTAGACTTCAAGAGTCAGCGCCGGATCCAGCTCGGCGAGGGTTTCCCGAGGCAGTTCGGATGCCTGCGCCTGCATGTTTGCCAGATACAGACAATGACGAGCGCGAACAATCAGCTGGTGAGTATCGCTGCCCAGTAACTCCCCTGGCTGATGTTTGACAGCATCATAAAGCCAGGTCATGCGGACTTTTTCGTGACGCGGCATTTTGCATTTGCCATCGAGTACTTTCAGCATCACAGTAGTGGCACAATCCACCTGTTCCGGTGTCAGCGGGTGGTTAATCACCCAGACTCGTACCAGTGCTTCCGCAGCAATGGCGGCAGACGAGCCTGAATCAGCGAGCATGCCCATGATGACCCTCCTGATTCTGCTGCAGGCAAAGATCCCGATAGGCTTGCAGCGATTCTTCAATACCAAGGTAAGCGTAGTCATCAACAGGTTCGACGCCGATAGCACGGAGTTTGTCGGCAGGACCATCACCAACCCGAGCGACCAGGACCGCGTCACAGTCCTGAATAGTGGTCAGGATGTCGGCCATGGCAGCGTGATCTGCGCTGTGGCCATGGCAATACAGACTCACCTCGCGTTGCTCGAGTGACTCAATATTGTCTGCCGTCAACTGATACACCACAAAGGTTTGTGCATGGCCAAAATGCTGGTTGATCGACACGCCATCCTTGCTGGCGACTGCCACCCGCCAGCCCTTATGCGAGGTATGCAACAACTGCAGCCCAGACTCAGACACTGGCTTTCAGCCGTGCTGCGGCTGCCTCTCGCACTTCGTTGTCTTCGTCTTGCAGTACCGGGTGCAAGGTATCCAGTGGGGCGTTGGCTACCGCTTCCAGCCGTACCGTCCAGTCCGGGTCATCAAGCAGCACCACCACATCCGGCCCATGTAAGCGGGAAGCCACAATACGACGCACTTCTGGTTCCGGGTCGTGGGCCATCATTACCAGACTTTCTTCTGGCAGGCGTTTGGCCACCATTTTGCGTACCTGGCGATCTTCATCCCGCATAAAGCGGAACAGACGTCCTTCCGGCAGCCGCTGCACCACGTAGGCCCGCACCAGATAGTCACGGTCGACGGCCATTTTTTCCAGCTGTTCCAGGGGCAGACGATCCGCCACAGTGATCCGTACTTCGCGATCTTCATCATTCATCAGCGCGTGTAGCTGCTCTCGTGGCAAGCGGTAGGCAACAGCACGACGGACAGCTTCGTCAGAATCGGTGACCAGTCTGCCGAGATCTTCCAGCGGGGAATAACGAACCGCAATGGCGCGGCGTTCCCAAAAGGCATCGGCCAGGTAATGACGTGCCAGTTCCGGGTTAAAACGCAAAAAGCGATCCATTTGCCGCCCGCTGTCGACCGCGATACAGGCATCACCGGGGATGCAGCGACCCGCCAGTAACAGATTGGCACGGTAACGGCAGCGACGGCAGTCGCCAATCGGAGTGAGATTCTCGGTATCAGAATTCATGCGGTCTCCGCTAGTCGTCAATGATTTCGGCAAATACAACCCCGGAAGCAACTTCAACATCGCGGGTCAGGGTCGAGCAATGATCACGGGAATCCACCAGAAACACGTTAAACCCCGGTCTTTCAAGGTAGGGATACGGGAAGTTGATGTCATCGTCAAAGCACCAGGTAAAGTGCATGCCCTTGTACTGTTCCCGCAGTTCAAGCAGGGTTTGTTCACTCAGCCCCTGTTGTTCGACATAGTCAAAAATAACTTGCAGTTGATGGCGATTACTCATGATAAACACTCCTGCTGTCTGGCCCAGGTCGCCCGTGCGGACGCTTCCATAATTTTTAACAACCAGGGGGGCGGGGTTTGATCCAGCACCCGTTGGAACTCAGCCATCATGGCAGTGGCTGCACGTGGCGACCCTGACTTGACCGGGTGCAAACCGGCATTCACCACTTTGGCACTGGCGATACCGCCAATGGTCAGTGCGCAGAGAACGTGACAGTCGCGAATCAGATCCGCTCTGGCGCTGTGTTTGTCGCCATCGAACTGGTCAGCCAGTGTTCTTGTATCTGGCACTTCACGCACATCAATCAGGCGGATTTCCTGTGCCGATACCTGATAAACCAGAAACCGCTCACAGGTGCCAAACGGGCCATCCACCCGATCACCCCGATTGGAAGCGCAGGCAATACGCACAGAACCTGGCATATCGCCTTCGTCGTAGGCTTGTGGCGTTGGCACCGACTGGCGCATATCCACTCCCTGCCCGCGCAGCAGGGCAATGACCTGGCGCAGGGTCTCATCGCTGACGGATTTCAGTGCTCCCCGACCCGACTGACGCAGACGATTCAGACGTAAACGCCCGAGCCGTTGCGGCGTTAAAGGCAACCCCACCGCCCGGATCAGAATCTCCATCCACTCTGCCAGAGCAATATCGGGCAACAACCTCGACGCCATACCAATCCGCAGCGCAACGTGGTCGTTCAACCCAGACGCCGCGGCCACCTCAAGCCTCCGCGCCGCGTTTTGCCCGAATGGTCAGGGGCAAATCCGGCTTACCGGGCAAGGTGTCGATGATATAGCTGGAGCCATCACCCAAGGTCAGCTCACCACCCCAGGTATCGGTAGTATCAAATTCAATGGAAGCGACAATGTCTTCCTGGTCTTTTTTGGGTACATACAGGGTCAGCTCACCCTTGTCATTTTCGCGCAGCATTACGTTTGGCATGAGACTACCCTCTATCGAGTTGGATCTGACTAAATGGGTATGCAGAAAAGCCACGAAAAATCAGATTTCTCGCGGCTTTTCAGACCCCGGCCTGAACCGGGGAGCGACATTACTACGTCGGTTACAACGTTAGGGGTGGCGAGGCGGCCATCACAGTCAATTACAACGTTGCTCTGACGATGCCCAGCCACACCCAGTGTGATTCTTAGCGAATCAAATCGTAGTTATAGTCAGTGGTCTGCATGCCACGAGTATCATCATCCAGACGTTCCAGCACTGCGTTGACGATGGTGGTCAGCATCTGCATGGCACCTTCGTAACCCAGGGTAGTCTGGCGATGCAGGTGGTGACGGTCAAAGATCGGGAAGCCCAGGCGGATCAGTGGAACTTCGAACTCTTTGCCCTTGTACAGGGTGTCACGCTGGATGAACTTGCCGTAGCTGTTACCAATCATGAAGTCTGGCTGGTTGGTGAATACCAGTGAGCGCATGTGCCACAGATCTTTACCGATGTGAACTTCACAGTCGGAACCTTGTGGGTATGTAGCCAGCATGGCATCCATCATTTTCTTCCAACGCTTGTTACCGTTGTTAGCCAGAATATGAGTCGGTTCACAACCCAGTTCCAACAGGAACTTGGTCATGCCTTCGACGTAGTCTGGATCACCCCAAAGTGCGAACTTCTTGCCGTGCAACCAGGTGTGGGAGTCGGTCATCATGTCGACCAGGCGACCACGCTCTTTTTCCAGTTCAGCCGCAATTGGCTTGCCGGTGATTTCGCTGACTTTCATCAGGAATTCGTCGGTCCAACCCAGACCCATCGGGATCTTCAGCGCCGGGACGTCATGCTTCCAGGTACCCTTGATGAACTTGGTGGTTTTTACCAGCTGGTTAGGCTGCAGCATGATGGTGTTCAGTGCGTTTGGCGCATCTTTCACTTCATCCTGTGTTGTGCCACCGGCGTACATGCGGAACTGGCCATCGGCCGGCGTATCCAGGACTTCGTCAGGATCAGACAGCATGGTGAAATCGACATCCATCTCTTTCATCATGCGCTTGATGACGCGGTAGTTACCCAGATAGGTTTCAAAGCCTGGTACCAGGTTCAGCTTACCGTTGCTGCCAACCACCTTGTCTTCCATGAAGTTCAGGGTGAAGTAGCGAGCAATACCTTCAAACATGTTGTCCCAGCCAGTCACGTGCGAACCCACAAATGATGGGGTATGCGCGTAAGGGGTTGGGTACTCCTGAGGAACATGACCTTCCTTCTTGGAGTTGTTGATAAAGGCGTTAAGGTCGTCGCCGATCACTTCTGCCATACAAGTAGTGGATACCGCAATCATGTCTGGCTTGTAAGTTGCCTTACAGTTTTCCAGACCATCTTTCATGTTTTGCTGACCACCAAATACGGCTGCGTCTTCTGTCATGGAGTCAGATACACAAGCAATCGGCTCTTTGAAGTGACGGTTGAAGTAGGTACGGAAGTACGCTACGCAACCCTGGGAACCGTGAACGTAAGGCATGGTTTTTTCAAAACCCAGTGCACACAATACTGCACCCAGTGGCTGACAAGCCTTGGCTGGGTTAACCGTCAGGGCTTCACGCTGGAAGTTCAGATCCTGATACTCCTGAGTGGTCGTCCACATGAAGGTTTCGTCGATCTTTTCCTGGCTGTGTGCTTCTTCGAAGCTGGCTTTCTTGTTACGCAGTGACTCTTTGTAATCATCGTCACGGAACAGCGGATAGCTTGGTTTGATGTTGTCTACTGACTGGCTCATAAGAGTCCTCCTCCCGCGCCACGAATCTGTGGTCTGGCGGGTAAATGGGATGATTCAGATGAGGGCAACCACGCCCTCACCCGTTCGTGCATCGGGAATATCAGGCGGTTGCTGCCACAGCGGAGTCTTCCGCTTCGGTTTTCTTCCATGGCACTGCCAGCATTTTCCAGCATGGGTTGTTCAGGGTCATGTCCATGTCACGGGCGAAGATAGCGAAGCCATCAAAGCCGTGGTAAGGGCCTGAATAATCCCAGGAGTGCATTTGACGGAAAGGCACGCCCATTTTCTGGAAGATGTATTTTTCCTTGATGCCGGAACCGATCAGGTCTGGCTGTACCCGCTTGACGAATTCTTCGAACTCATAGCCGGTCACATCATCGTACAGCAGGGTAGAGTCACCCATTTCTTTCAAGGTACGGTCGTAGTCATCGTTGTGACCAAATTCATAACCGGTACCAACTACTTCCATACCCAGATCTTCGTAAGCGCCAATCACGTGACGTGGACGTAAACCACCGATGTAAAGCATGACGCGCTTGCCTTCCAGACGAGGACGGAATTTGGCAATCACGGCTTCCCATTCTGGCTGGTATCTGGCGATCACTTCTTCGCACTTGGCCTGAATGCTTTCGTCAAACTGGGCCGCAATCTTGCGCAGTGACTCACAAGTCTTGGTTGGGCCAAAGAAGTTGTATTCCATCCACGGAATCTTGTACTTCTCTTCCATGTGACGAGAGATGTAGTTCATGGAGCGGTAGCAGTGAACCAGATTCAGCTTCACTTTTGGCGTCAACTCGATTTCAGAGATGGTGCCATCACCAGACCATTGAGCGACTACGCGCAGGCCCATTTCTTCCAACAGGATACGGGAAGACCAGGCGTCACCACCGATGTTGTAGTCACCGATAATGGCAACGTCGTATGGTGTAGTGTCAAAGCTGTCGTCTTCATCACGGGCACCTAATGCCCAGTCACGTACGGCATCGTTGGCAATGTGGTGACCCAGAGACTGGGATACGCCACGGAAACCTTCACAACGAACCGGCACAACGGTCTTGCCGTGTTCAGCAGTTTTCTTCTTGGCAACGGCTTCAATGTCGTCACCGATCAGGCCGATTGGGCACTCGGACTGAATAGTAATACCCTTGTTCAGTGGGAACAGGGTTTCGATTTCGTCAATCAGCTTGGACAGCTTCTTGTCGCCACCGAATACGATGTCTTTTTCCTGGAAATCCGAAGTAAAGTTCATGGTCACAAAGGTGTTCACCCCTGTGGTGCCGATGTAGTAGTTACGACGTCCAGCACGGCTGTATTGACCACAACCAACAGGGCCATGGGAAATATGGATCATGTCCTTGATAGGACCCCATACCACACCCTTGGAGCCAGCGTAGGCACAACCACGAATGGTCATTACACCTGGCAGGGATTTTTTGTTGGAAGTAATACACTTCTTGGACTGTTCGAGGGTCGGATCGTTTGGAGTCAGGTGCTTGGCGCGGTCTTTTTTGGCTTTCTCTGGATAAACCTCAAGCACTTCTTGAATCAACGATTCCACTTCATCGCGTGACATGGCCATGGTGAGCCTCCTTCAAGTTAATAACGGGTAACAGACCGTGTTGCGCAAGCGAGGGGATGCCTGCGCAACACGGGTTCCGATAGGACTAATCTGTCCTATCCCGAGCATGGGCAACTGACTCCGGAGAGGCAGATCAGCCCAGCTGCTTAAGCTTCGGCTGCGAGCTCAGCAGCAGTCTTGCCGACAACACTGGTGTCTTCTTCTTCCATGATGCCGAATTGCATCAGCAATTCTTCCAGCTGATCCATGGTGACTGGCTCAGGAATAACGAGGTTTTTGTTCTCGATAATCTTGTTAGCCAGAGCACGGTACTCATCTGCCTGCTTGGCAGTTGGATCGTACTCAATCACAGTCATACGACGGATTTCAGCGCGCTGTACCACGTTGTCACGTGGGATGAAGTGAATCATCTGAGTGCCGATAGCAGCAGCCAGACCTTCAATCAGCTCATCTTCTTTATCGGTGTTACGGCTGTTACAAATCAGGCCAGCCAGACGCACGCTGCCAGAGTTAGCGTATTTCACGATACCCTTACAGATGTTGTTGGCGGCATACATAGCCATCATCTCACCGGATACAACGATGTAGATTTCCTGAGCTTTGTTCTCACGAATCGGCATGGCGAAACCACCACACACAACATCACCCAGTACGTCGTAGAACACGAAATCCAGATCGTCTTCGTAAGCACCTTCTTCTTCGAGGAAGTTGATCGCTGTGATAACACCGCGACCGGCACAACCAACACCGGGCTCTGGACCACCGGACTCAACGCAACGGATGTCTCCGTAACCACTTTTCAGTACGTCTTCCAGTTCCAGATCTTCCACAGTGCCCGCTTCAGCAGCCATCTCCATGATGGTGTTCTGAGCTTTGGAGTGAAGGATCAAACGAGTGGAGTCTGCTTTTGGATCGCAGCCAACAATCATTACTTTTTTGCCAGCTTCTGCCAGAGCAGCCACCAGGTTCTGAGTGGTAGTGGACTTACCGATACCGCCTTTGCCATAAATGGCGCATTGACGCATAGCCATAGTCTGTATCTCCTGTAAATTTCCGGGCGAGGACCTTTACCCTTAAGGGTTCGGGGCGGCAGGCAACCGTGCTTCATTGGCACTACTGATAAAAACCAGTAACTTCCGGCGTTTACCGAAAGCCTGTGCTGCCTGTTCACAGTTCCAATACTGCAGACCTCGTGCCATTCTGCTAAAAATACATAACTCATTGTTTTTAAATGATTTTAATAAATAAAGAATGTTGATTTCCGGTATGTATCACGACAACAACACATGCGATGTACTACACCCAACAAACAATTTGTCGGGTTTTGTATCTTTGGCTGACGCTTTATTAACGTCTTATAGAAGCGTTTATATCTGGCTATAAAAAGCCCATATAAGTAGCAATATCCGAATGTCGTCTTTACGCCAAAAATAGCGTCAAGGTTGATTTGCTACATAGCGACAAGAGCCTGCAGCAAGGCACCTGTGGCTGCCTGAAAGCACGCAAGGGCGGGCACGGGCAGAACCGTCACCGGCAGCTGCCGTTCTGGCGTGAATATTGAAGCAGCCGCAGTAACGCTTAGACGATTTACCCAAAATGACGACAGAGAGGAATCCCACATGGCAAGCTCGGAGCTTCTGCAAACACTGACCAACGGTCTGCGCACAGGGCAGATTATCCCTTACCTGGGCGCAGGAACATTAAACGGTGTCGTAGAAACCACCACTGGCGAAGCGATTCCAGCCGACAGTGACAGCCTGATATTGGCAATGAATGACGGCAAACCCATGGCCCCGCGATTGATGTACGAATTTCCCCGTGCAGCAATGAATCTGGAAAACAAGAAAGGCCGCAAGTTTATTGAGCGTTTTCTGACCACCCAGTACGGCGAACGCCAATGGAGCCAGTCTTCCTTCCACCAGTGGCTGGCCACGATGGAATTGCCCTACATCGTTGATATCAATCGCGATACCCAGCTACAAAATGCTTACCAGGGCCGCGCCCATACGCTGATTGTAGGTATCTCGCGGATTGCCGGAACAGACTATCGTTTCCGAATTTTCCAGTCCGATGGCAATGAATACAGCGAAATAGACCAGGCCAGCGTCGACACTCAGTTACCCGTACTGTTCAAACCAATGGGTACACCGGTTCCCGATCCTTGTTACATTGCCTCCGACGCCGACTACGTTGATTACATCACCGAACTGATGGGTGGCTTCGCCATTCCTGGTTTCCTCAAAGAATATCGCCAGGGCAAACAGTACCTGTTCGCCGGTATACGGATGCAACGGGATACCGAGCGTATGGTACTGAGCGATATGATCTACAACGCGGGTGAACCTGCTGGTTGGGTACTGATGCCGGAGCCTAATGACAAGGAACGTCGCTTTTGCGACAAAAAGAATCTGGTGATTGTTGAAGCCGATTTCAGCGACCTGATGGCCGAAGCACAAGCCTTGTCTGCCTGAGTCAGCGCCGTCGTTCACCCGACAACGACGGCCAACTCACTCATTGGCAGGTGCTTTCACCCGCGCACCTTCCAATGAGCATCACACGTTACGCCCGTCATTGCTGTGTCAACAGCAGGGCTAATCATCCGTAGCTTCTTCCTTTCCCCTCGCTGGTGACCATCGCTACACGTCTTTCGTCTCCCCGGCCAGGAGGCCAAATTCAATTAAGGCATCACGAGCGCACGAGCAAGGCTTCGCTGTCATGCCTATTCACACCCTTTTGTCGTATAACGTCCAATACCTTGACATAGCTGATAATCCCGCTCAAAAACCTGCAACCCGGCTTTCGAACACAGGTATAACTGCATAAGCAAACACTTGAAGCTGTCATCAGGAAGGCAGATGCTAAAAAGCAGACGCTGGCTGAGAGTGTCTGAATCACAGCAGACAACCACCTTCGCTCGATCATTGTGAATAATCCGACAATCCTGGGAACCCGCCCGTTCTGCTCAGGTGGCTCTCCGGAATAAAGGAAGTCAGGCCCGGACAAATGACCGGCCCGGTGCCAGGACCAAGGCAAAAAGGATAACAATATGCTCAAGAGCTATGATGATGATGTACGACTGCCGACCGATATTTCCCGCAAGACCCTTGCCCTGGTGCTGGCCGGGGGCGAAGGCAGCCGCCTGAAACAGCTCACTCGCTGGCGCGCCAAACCGGCAGTGCCCTTTGGTGGTAAATACCGCATTATCGATTTTGTCTTGTCGAATTGTGTTAACTCCGGTATTCGAAAAATCAGCGTGGTGACCCAGTACAAATCTCACTCCCTGATCCGTCATGTGCAGCGGGCCTGGTCCTTTATGCGTTACGAGGTGGGCGAATTTGTCGAACTGATGCCAGCCCAGCAACGTATCGACAAGGGCTGGTACAAGGGTACTGCCGACGCCATTTACCAGAACCTCGATATCCTTCGTCATCACACCCCCAATTATGTGCTGATACTGGGAGGCGATCACATTTACGCCATGGATTACACCCACATGCTGGCTGCCCACCAGCAATCTGGTGCTGATGTCACGGTCGGCTGTATTGAAGTGCCCCTTGAGGAAGCTTCAGACTTCGGGGTGATGTCGATCGACGAGGACATGAAGATTACCCGCTTTAGCGAGAAACCGGCCAAGCCAGAGTGCATTCCTGGCAAACCGGGATCAGCGCTGGCGTCCATGGGTATCTACGTGTTCTCCAGCGACTTTCTCTATCGCACCCTGATTGACGATAACGATAACCCGGATTCTTCCCGCGATTTCGGCAAGGACATCATTCCTGGTGTGATATCCAGGCACAATGTTCAGGCCTTCCCGTTCACTGACGAGGTCAAAGGCAAACCCGCCTACTGGCGCGATGTGGGTACCCTGCAAGCCTTCTGGAAAGCCAATATCGACCTTTGCAGCATCACGCCGGATCTCAACCTTTACGACCGTGATTGGCCGGTGTGGACTTATCAGCCACAGCTGCCACCGGCCAAATTCACGTTTGACGACGAAGGCCGTCGTGGTGAAGCCATCGATTCCCTGGTCGCCGGAGGCTGCATTATCTCCGGTGCCAGAATCAAGCGCTCAGTGATTTCCAGTGACTGCCGGATTCACAGTTATTGTCATATCAAGGACACCGTGATGCTGCCGCAAGTGAATGTGCACCGTCACTGTCGCATCCAGAACGCGGTAATCGACAAGGACTGTGAAATTCCGGCTGGCACCATTATCGGTGAAGATATCGAAGCCGATCGCAAGCGTTTCCATGTTGACGAATCCGGTATCGTACTGGTCACCCCGGAGATGCTTGGTCAGAATATCCATATGACCCGTTAAACACGACCCCTTAGCAGGCTGTTGATTTTTGTTTTCGAGACAGTCAATGCAAGGCAAAAACCGGCGAAAAGAGGGAGTTTATACGAGATAAATGACCGATTTGAGCCTGTTTTTAACAACGCAGTGGCCACGCAGATAGAAAATCAACAACCTGTTAGACAAGAACCACTGAACCCGCCCCCATAACGGACAGTTCGAGATGCAGCCAAACAAGATCAAACTGGTTATTTGCTGGCATATGCACCAGCCGCACTATCGTGATGGACTCGACGGCCAGTACCGCCTGCCGTGGGTTTACCTGCACGCCATCAAGGATTATTCCGACATGGCCGCGCACCTGGAAAACAATCCGGCGGCACGGGTGGTGGTGAACTTTGCTCCGGTGTTACTGGAACAACTTGATGACTACGCCCTCCAGATGCGTCAATGGCTGGCCAACGGTCAGCCGATGGGTGACCGCTTGCTGAATCTGGTGGCCGGTGCCATGGCGGTGGAAGACGACCTCGATACCCGGTTTGAGATCCTGCAATCGTGCAACAAGGCGTTTGCCCCGACCATGATTGATGTCTTTCCGCCATTCCGCAAATTGCTGGATATGGCCAGAGCCGATCAAATACAAGGCATCAAAGATGCAACCAGCCTGTCGTATTTCAACACCGCGTTTTTTACCGACCTGCTGGTCTGGTATCACCTCGCCTGGATGGGTCATTCCCTGCGCCTGCGTGACGAACGGGTTGAACAGCTGATTAACAAGGGCCTGGCAGAAGAACATTTCAACCGTGACGACCAGCAAACCCTGGTGTTGATCATGGCGGATATTCTTGAAGACATCGTGCCGCGTTATCGCCAACTGCAGGATAGTGGCCAGATTGAAATCTCCATGACCCCTTATGGCCATCCGATTGTGCCGCTGTTGATCGACTTCAATACCACCCGCGATGCCATGCCGGATGCCGCCTTGCCGGAGCATCCCGGCTATCCCGACGGTTACGCACGGGCGCGTTGGCATATGCAGCATGGCATTGAGCAGTTCCGGCACTTCTTTGGCAAGGCACCGTCCGGGATCTGGTTATCGGAAGGTGCAGTTTCCAGCGCTGCGGTCGGCTTGCTCGACGAGTTTGATATTCGCTGGACCGCCTCCGGTGAAGGGGTATGGCGACATTCCTGCGAAGCCTCACGGCTGGATGTCCACGCCATCTCCTCAAAACGGGCGCTGTACCAGCCGATGCGCCATAAAGACCAGCACTGTGCGCTGTTTTTCCGCGATGACGGCATGTCTGACCTGATCGGTTTTGAATACAAAACCTGGAACCCGCAAGACGCTGCCAACAACTTCGCCCACAACCTCGACAACATCGCCAACCATCTTGGCGATCAGGTCGAAGAGCATGTGGTGGCGGTGATTCTCGACGGCGAGAACCCCTGGGAATATTACCCGGATAACGGTTACACCTTCCTTGAAACCCTTTACCAAACCCTGACCGAACATCCCCGTGTGGAAATGACTACCTTTTCCGATGCCCTGGATCAGAACGCCAAGGTGCGCGACTTGCCGGTGCTCAAGGCTGGTAGCTGGGTCTATGGCAGCTTCTCGACCTGGATTGGAGACAAGGACAAAAACATCGGCTGGGATCTGTTGGTGGAAGCCAAACAGGCGTTCGACAGCGTTGTCGCCAGCCAGCAACTGAGTGATAGCGAACTCGAAGTAGCCACTCACCAGCTGGCCGTATGTGAAGGTTCCGACTGGTTCTGGTGGTTTGGTGACTACAACCCGGCCGACTCGGTACGCGACTTTACCCTGCTGTATCAGCGTCATCTGGAAAAACTCTATCAGCTGTTAAAACTGGCACCACCGGACAATATCACCCGGCTGCAGTCCAGTGGCGGCAGCCATTCCAACCATTCGGGCACCATGATTCGCAACTGAGCAGGGATGATAATGGCGACTACAGCTACAGCGGCTACGACAGTGACTACCGCAACAACCGATGCCCGCTGCGCCGGGATTCTGCTCCATCCCACCTCGCTGCCCTCCGGCAAACTGGATGCCACAGCAGGGACGTTTCTCGACTGGATGACAGCCGCTCACCTGACAGTGTGGCAGATGCTGCCGTTAACCGAACCGCTGGATGGCCTGTCGCCCTATCAGGGAATCTCGGCTTTTGCGTTTAATCCAGCCTTGTTGCCTGACAACTGGCAAGCAGAGGTTGACCCACAAGCGCTGGCGACTTTTATGGCCAATCCGCCCCACTGGCTGTTGCCTTACGCTCGTTTTACATTATTAAAAAGCCTGTTCGGGGGCAGCGCCTGGAATCAGTGGCCCGATATCTACAAGTTCCGTAATCCTCAGGCTCTGGCGCAACTCGACCAAAGCCATGTTGCCGAGCTGCAGGCCATCTGTACGCAACAATTTGCCCTGATCCAGTGCTGGCAACAACTGAAAGCCGACGCCAATACCCGTGGTATCCGGCTGTTTGGGGATATTCCGATTTTTGTTGCCTACGACAGTGTTGATGTCTGGAGCAATCCCGACGAATTCAGGCTCGACGATAACCTCGACCCCACCGTCGTGACCGGCGTGCCACCGGATTATTTTTCTGAAACCGGCCAGCGCTGGGGCAACCCCCACTACAACTGGCCCACTATGGAGGCCAACGGCTTTCACTGGTGGCAACAGCGCATGGCCTGGAGCCTGGAACTGTTTGATCTGGTGCGTATCGACCATTTCCGTGGCCTCGAAGCCAGTTGGGAAATCGTCGCCAGTGAACCAACAGCCATGCAGGGAACCTGGGTCAAGGCACCGGGGCATAAACTGCTGGCGGCGTTACAAGCCAGCCATAATCCACTGCCCGTGATCGCCGAAGACCTCGGTATCATTACCCCGGAAGTGGTGGCGCTGAAGGAATCCTTTGGTCTGCCCGGTATGTCAGTACTGCAATTCGGTTTTAACGGCTTGCCCGACAACCCCCATGCGTTGGCCGAGCAGGTAGAAAACTCGGTGGTTTATACCGGCACCCACGACAACGAAACCACCTTGGGCTGGTGGCAGGCATTACAGGACGAGGGTCAGAAAAGCTGGATACTGTCGCAACTTGACCTGACAACTGGCGATATGCCCTGGCCGCTGATCAACGCCGCCTTCCACTCGCCTGCCCACATGGCCATTGTGCCGTTGCAGGATTTCCTGGGCCTGGATAATCAGGCCCGAATGAATACCCCCGGAACCATCGTCGACAACTGGCAATGGCGTTATGATCCACAACAACTGACCAGTACCCTGGCACAACGGATTGCTGCGTTGGCGGATGCCGCCAAACGCTCCCCCTGCTGACCAAGAGAACCAACATGACTGAAACAGCAGACGTGTCACAACACCTGCAATGGATGGAAAACGGAGTACATGGTGACCCTTTCAGCTTTCTGGGTTTACACCGCGATAACAACGGCTGGCTAGTCCGGGTTTGGTTACCCGGAGCCAACAAGGGCTGGCTCGAAGGCCAGCCACTGCAACCACTGGCAGGCTCCGCCTGTTTTGTCGCTCACCTCAGTGAAGATCAGAAAAACCGGCTACCGCAGCACTATCGTATCGCCTGGGAAGAAGACGACGGGGTTCGCCATGACATGGTATCACCCTGGTCGTTTGCCCAACAGGCAGGCGACCTCGACCTGCATCTGTTTGCCGAAGGTCGCCACTGGCACATTTATAATCTGCTCGGCGCGCACCCCAGCTGCATTGATGGCGTCGACGGCGTGTATTTTGCCGTCTGGGCACCGGCCGCCAAACGGGTGTCGGTGATTGGCAACTTCAACAACTGGCATGGTCTGCGCCACCCCATGCGCGTCTGTGGCAGCTCCGGCGTGTGGGAGCTGTTTATTCCCGGACTGCAGTGCGGTGACCTCTACAAGTTCGAAATCCTCTGTGGCCACAACAATGCCCTGCGCATCAAAACCGACCCCTACGCCAGCCAGATGGAAATGCGCCCGGAAACCGCTTCGGTGGTTTGCCGCAGCCAACATCTCTGGCAAGACCAGCAGTGGATGCAACAACGTGCCGAAGCCGACTGGCAACACCAGCCGATCAGTATTTATGAACTGCATCTGGGTTCCTGGGCACGCGATGAGCAAGGCAATTTTCTCAATTACCGCGCACTGGCCCAGCGCCTGCTCGGCTATTTGCAGCACACCGGCTTTACCCATGTGGAGTTGCTACCGGTCGCCGAGCACCCTCTCGATCAGTCCTGGGGTTACCAGACCTCCGGCTATTACGCCCCAACCAGCCGGTTTGGCACTCCCGATGACCTGCGTTACCTGATTGACCTGCTGCACCAGCATGGTATTGGCGTCTTCCTCGACTGGGTACCGGCCCACTTCCCCCGTGATGATTTTGCCCTCGCCCGCTTCGACGGCACCGCACTGTACGAACACCAAGACCCACGCCAGGGAGAACACCTGGAATGGGGCACCTACATTTTTAACTACGGCCGTAACGAGGTACGTAATTTCCTCATTGCCAATGCCCTCTACTGGCTACAGGAATTCCACATCGATGGTCTGCGAGTTGATGCCGTGGCCTCCATGTTGTGTCTCGACTATGCCCGCGAAGACGGCCAGTGGCTGCCCAACCGCTATGGCGGCAATGAGAATCTGGAAGCCGTCGAATTTATCAAGACCCTGAACCACGAAGTCCACGCCCAGTGCCCTGGTGCGCTGATGATGGCGGAGGAATCCACCTCCTGGCCGCTGGTATCCCGTCCAACCTGGATGGGTGGCCTCGGTTTCTCGATGAAGTGGAATATGGGCTGGATGAACGACACTCTGCGTTATTTCAAGCAAGATCCGATTTACCGCAGTCACCACCACAACCAACTGACCTTCAGTCAAATGTACGCCTACAGTGAAAACTTCGTTTTACCGCTGTCCCACGACGAGGTGGTACATCTGAAAGGCTCACTGGCAGGTAAAATGCCCGGCGACAACTGGCAGAAAATGGCCAACCTACGTCTGTTATTAGCCTGGCAATGGCTCAACCCCGGCAAAAAGCTGCTGTTTATGGGGGGCGAAATGGGGCAATGGACAGAATGGAACGAAACCGTTTCCCTCGATTGGAACCTGCTCAACTACCCCGATCACAAAGGTATCCAGCAACTGGTGTGCGACCTCAACCGGCTGTACCGGCAAGCCCCGGCCCTGCATCAGTATGAATTTGAGCAACAGGGATTCGAGTGGATCGAATGCAACGACCAGCAGCATTCCTTGCTGAGCTTTATTCGCAAGGGCGGCCAGGAATACATGGTCTGCCTGTTCAATTTTTTACCGCTACCACGCCAGCACTACCAGGTCGGCATGCCACACCCTGGCACCTGGCAAGAAATCCTCAATACCGATGCCAGCCTGTACGGCGGCAGCAATGTCGGTAATCAGGGCATCGTTTTCACACAAGAGCAACCTCTAATGGGTAAACCCTGTTCAGCGACGGTGACTATTCCACCGTTGGGCGCAGTGGTGCTGAAATATCAGGGTTAAAAGGGTCCGAATCCTCCATGAATATATTGTTTGCCACTTCCGAAATTCATCCGGTCATCAAGACCGGCGGTCTGGCGGATGTATCGGGCGGCCTGCCCAATGCCTACTCCCGGCTCGACCATCAGGTACGGGTCGTGCTGCCCGGTTACCTGGCCGTGTGGGAAAAACTCACCGACGTCCACAAGATTGCCGAATTCCACACGGGTACAACTTTTTACGACCACCCGGTAGTGATCAAGGCAGCCCGCAGCAGCGGTATCGATGTGCCGCTGTGGATTGTCGATATCCCGGAGCTGTTTGATCGCCCTGGCAACCCGTATCTGGCCGCCGACGGTAGTGACTGGTGGGACAACGGTGAACGTTTCGGCGTGTTCTCCCGCATTGTTGCCGAACTGGCGATGGACAAACATGGCATCGGCTGGCGTGCTGACCTGGTGCAAGCCAATGACTGGCAAACCGGGCTGGTACCGGCATTTTTGGCGGAAGAGTCACAACCACCAACCACTATCTTTACCATTCACAACATGGCCTATCAGGGCAATTTCCCCAACAGCCTGTTCAACTACCTGAACCTGCCATGGCACTGGTGGAGCGCCGAAGGCGGGCTGGAATTCCATGGCCAGATGTCGATGTTAAAAGCAGGCATCGAAAAAGCCGATTGGGTCACCACCGTCAGCCCGACCTACGCCAAAGAGATTACCTGGCCAGAATTCGCCTACGGACTGGAAGGCGTGATGGCCCGCAAACTGGGCGAAGGCCGCCTGGTGGGTATTATCAACGGCATCGACCAGGACGTCTGGAACCCGGCAACCGACCGTTTGATTGCCCGCACCTACAGCGCCGAAAAAGGCCGGGTAGCCGCCAAAGCCGAAAACAAAAGAGCCCTGCTCAATCATTTTGGCTGGCACGAATCCGAAATAGACCCAAACATACCGGTGATCGGCATGGTCGGGCGTCTGGTCTGGCAAAAAGGCGTGGATCTGGTACTCGACCTGATTCCGCACATCCTTGAGCAGGAAAATGCCATATTTGTCGTACTGGGAAGCGGTGACCGTGAGCACCATGACGCATTACAGCGACTGGCCATTTATTATCCCCGCAGGGTGCTGGTATATCTCGGCTATTCCGAGGCACTGGCCCACCTGGTGGAAGCGGGCTCCGACATATTCCTGATGCCATCCCGCTTTGAACCCTGTGGCCTTAACCAGATTTATAGCCTGATGTATGGCACCCCACCGATTGTGCACAGCACCGGCGGCCTCGCAGACACCGTCGTCAATGCTACGGTCGAGAACCTCGACAATGGTACGGCGACGGGCTTCGTGTTCTACGACCCCAGCCTGCACGCCCTGAAATCAACACTGCAACACGCCCTGTACCTGTTTGGTAAAAAACGGAGCTGGCAAAAATTGCAGAAACAAGGCATGCAACAGCACTTTGGCTGGCAAGACAGCGCCCAACAATATCTGAACCTGATTCAGTAATTCAGCAGGAGAACAGCACAATGTCGGAACCTACACATGCGGCAACCCCGGAAACCCTGTCTCCACAAGCACAACGCGAGTTAATTGAAGAGCTGTTGAAAAAAGTCGGTATGAACGTCACCGACATCGAAGAGGATTTTGTTAACTACCTCTACAACATGCTGGGTCGCAATCTGGCCTCAGAACCCGACTACCACTACAAGGCACTGGCCTATGCCGTACGCGACCGGGTGATGAAGCTGTGGAAGCAAACCTGGGCCGGTTACCATCAGGAAAAAAGCAAAAAAGCTTATTACCTGTCGATGGAGTTTCTTATCGGCCGCTCGCTGAGCAACAACATGCTCAACCTCGGTATCGAAGACAAGGTCGACCTGGCCATTTATAAATTGGGCCTGGCGCTGGAACACATCGAAGATGCCGAAGCCGATGCCGGCCTCGGCAATGGTGGTCTTGGTCGACTGGCGGCCTGCTTTATGGACTCCTGTGCCACCCTGCGACTGCCAGTGATGGGCTACGGCCTGCGTTATGAATACGGCATGTTCAAACAGCTGATCCAGAACGGCCACCAGATTGAAGCTCCAGATCATTGGCTTGGCTACGATAGCTACCCGTGGGAATTCCAGCGCCGCGAATACACCCGCGTGATCCGCTTTGGGGGCGTATCCCGTCCCTACCGCGATCATCAGACCGGCCGTCTGACCGTACGCTGGGAAGACACCGAAGAAGTACTGGCGGTGCCGTACGACGTACCGATTCCTGGCTACAAAAACAACACCGTCAATACCCTGCGGTTATGGTCAGCCCAGGCCACCGAAATATTCAACTTCTCCGAATTTAACCGGGGCTCCTACTTCGAAGCAGTATCTTCCAAGGCCGAAGCCGAAAATATCACCATGGTGTTGTACCCCAACGACGCCAGTGAAAACGGCAAGGAACTGCGCCTGAAACAGCAGTACTTCCTGGTCTCAGCCTCGCTGCAAGATGTGGTGGCCCAATGGATTGAACAACACGGTCACAACGTCGACGACTTCGATACCCACAACGTCTTCCAGCTCAATGATACCCACCCGAGTCTGGCGGTCGTCGAGCTGATGCGAATCCTGATTGACGACCTGGGGCTGGAGTGGGACAAGGCCTGGAAAATCACCAGCAACTGCATGGCCTATACCAACCACACCCTGCTGCCGGAAGCACTGGAACGCTGGCAAGTCTCGTTGTTCCAGAAACTGCTGCCACGCTTGCTCGACATTATTTATGAAATCAATACCCGTTTCCTCAAGCAGGTAGCGATGAAATGGCCTGGCGACAATGATCGTCTGCGGCAGATGTCGGTGATCGACGAACACCAGAACGTGCGTATGGCCTACCTCGCCATTGTTGGCAGCTTCTCGGTGAATGGCGTCGCGGCGCTGCACTCACAACTGCTGAAAGATGGTCTGTTCAACGATTTTTACCAACTGTGGCCATGGAAATTCAACAACAAGACCAACGGTGTGACCCAGCGCCGCTGGATTGCCAGCTCCAACCCCGGATTACGCAAACTGCTGGCCGACACCATCGGTGAAGGCTGGATTACCCATCTGGACGAACTGACCGCCATCGAACAACAGATCGACAACCACTCATTCCGTCAAGCCTGGATTGAAGTCAAACGCAACAACAAAAAACGTCTCGCACAACTGGTACAACAAGATACCGGCGTTGTTTTTAACCCGGATTCCATGTTCGACGTCCAGGTCAAACGCATTCACGAGTACAAGCGCCAATTACTGAACGTATTACACGTGATCCACCTGTACACCCGTATCAAACGGGGTGACACCGCCAACTGGACCAACCGTTGTGTGCTGATTGGTGGCAAGGCCGCACCGGGTTACTTTATGGCCAAAACCATCATCAAGCTGGTTAACAACGTGGCCGACATCATCAACAACGACCCGGAAGTCGGCGACAAGCTGAAACTGGCGTTTATTCCCAACTACCGGGTATCGGTCATGGAAATCATCGCCCCTGGCACCGATCTGTCGGAGCAGATATCCACCGCCGGTAAAGAAGCCTCCGGCACTGGTAATATGAAGTTCATGATGAACGGTGCCGTGACCATTGGCACCCTTGATGGCGCCAACGTGGAAATCCTCGAAGCTGCGGGCGAAGACAACTTCTTCCTGTTTGGCCTGAAAACCGACGAAGTGGCTGAGCTACGGCACCAGTATCATCCTCAAAGCTATATCGACAGTGATCATGACCTGCAAAGCGTCTTCAACCTGTTGGAATCCGGTCACTTCAACCACTTTGAACCCGGCCTGTTTGACGACCTGATCAATGGCATGAAATCACCTGGCGACCCTTGGGTGACACTGGCCGATTTCCGCAGTTTTGTTGATGCCCAGCAGCAAGCCGCCACGGCTTTCCGCAACGTCGAACGCTGGACCAGCATGAGCATTATCAACTCTGCCCGTAGTGGTGTGTTCTCCACCGACCGCACCATCAGTCAGTACAATGAGGAGATCTGGAAATTGACACCGGTAGGTGACGGAGACTGAAGCGGCAATAACCGGAAAGCAGAAAGCAGAAAGCAGAAAGCAGAAAGCAGAAAGCAGAAAGCAGAAAGCAGAAAGCAGAAAGCAGAAAGCAGAAAGCAACCAGTAAACGGACAGCGGCTGAGCCCTGTCCACTATATTGACCGCTGCATGAATCATCCATGCAGTGGTCAATTCAAGGAATAAAACAACCGGACAATTACAAGGCGCCGTGAATCTCACGAACGGCAGAGTTGGTCATGGTCATTGCTTCTTCCAGTGATGTCAGCGGGTACTTCTGCGGCTTGTAGCCTTTCAGTTCGGCGTACATGGTTTCCAGCTTGGCGGCTGGCTTCTGGCCCTTAAAATCGCTTTTTTCCAGTGCCAGCTCTTCCATCAATTCGTTCCAGGGGACACCCTGAACCATAGGAATCAGCACAAAGTTGATGCCATTGATGTCGACTTGCACCGGGCTTTTCAGGTTGACAACAAACAGCACAGCCTTCATATCCGGTGCAAAATCCCCCTCGTAGAAGTCGACCAGTCCAGGAATGGACGCCATTTTGTCGAGTGCACCAACAAACATATGAATCTTGTCATCTGCCAGGATCACGGCTTCCCGCATAATTTCCTTGGGTGGCAGAGTATGGCCTTTGTCGTCCCCTATTTCACCGGCAACGATCACCAGATCGCCGCGATAAGCCAGCAGGCCGGATTCACTGGTTGCCTCCAGAAAGTTGGAGTAGAACAGACGCCCGGTTTCTTTATAGGTAGTAAGCAGCATGGTAGTTTCCTGTTGAAAGTGATGATTACCTGCTCTTTGCTTTCAAGAATCCTGCCGCCTTGCGGCGCAAGGACTTCTTTAAAAACCCTTTAAAATCATAGCTTTATAATCCAACAAAAAAGCACATGGTAATTATGTCGTATTTACGACACAACGCTGCCGACGCTATCCGACAAAGCGGACACAACCCAGAGCTGTCGGATTTGCGACAACAGCGGAGCCAGGCAGGTCACCAATATCAGAAACACCGCCACGGAAAGGCACTGACAAAGAAGGCCCGACCAACCTGCCGGAACAGCAGGTTGGCTGGAATCGAGAGGACTGGTATTCAAAGAACATCTATTTAATCCGGTGCCCGCTCTGGGATTTCGGATGGTGTCGTATCACGAAGCCGGTTTGCAGGCCTGACGAGTCACGTCAAAACCGGCGACACCGAGTCGGAATCATCTGGGCCGCTCCTGTAGAGCGCGGGCTGCCAAAAGAGAAAAGACTCGTCATTTCGCGGCATTCGCCGCCCTGCCCTGATCACCGGCAACACTCGTTCAGAAGCTGTGCAGGATTAAATAGATATCTCCTTCAGGCTTCTTTAGCGAACCGTACCCGATCTTCGGCTGATACGCCCAGAATTTTGGCCAGCCAGGGCGGAGGAGAGTTTTCCATCACACCCTGCAAACGCAGAAGTACCTCACTGGCCTCGCAGACGTCTTTTTGCTTGATCGGATATACGCCCGCACGCACCACCTTGGCCGCAGCCGGGCCGCCAATCGATTGCACATACGCCACTTGACAGTCATTGATCAGACTAGCGCGAAAGGCATTGCGATCATCCGACAAGTCAGCTTCCAGCGCCGAACGTACGTCCACCAGCTGAAATTCGCTGGCACTCAACTGATACACCAGAAAACGCAGGCAGGAACCAAAATGGCCGTTGAGCAACTCACCACTATTGGAAGCCACAGCCACCCGGATGGAATTGGGCATATCACCGGCTCCCGCTACGGGTTGTGGCAAATCTTCCTCTTCATTTTCACCCCAAAGAATCCGTACGGCTTCCTTGATAGCCGGCAGGCCAAGACTGATGTCTTCGCCATCCTCCTCACCATCGGCACTGCCAAAGCCGGTTTTCAAATCCGTGACCGTGATCGTCGCCAGAGATTCTTCCGACAGATCGCCATCTATTCGGCGGGTAAGAATATCCAGCAACTGGCCAATGCTGATATCCGGCAGAATGCGGGCAGCCATGGCTATTCGAAGAGCCGCTTCGCGGCTGATAGGCGGTAATTCACTCATCGCTAGTCTCCATCTCATTATTGGGTGCCGACGAGTCGGCCAAACGGCATGTCATCTCATCATAACCGGGCACCTCACCACGCTTACCACGGCATGCCGTGGTGCTACAACGCAGGTGCATTACCTGGCTTATCGTAGCCAGGCTGCAAGCCCACGGCATACCGTGGGCCGCCATTACATCAATCGGGTCAGACCACCCGGTGCGCGGGCTTGCCACTCCGTCGTGGTAAACGCTTCCACCGTCAGGGCATGTAACTCGCCCGTGGCCAGCGATTCACTGAAAGCCGCCAGGATACGTTGCTGCCGTTGCACCGGTCGCAGGCCATCAAAGACCTGACTGACCACACGGGCGGTGAAATTGCAGTCCGCCCCGTCTATCTCGATGCTTGCATCCGGGTCTTCCAGAGCCTGCAGGATACGCTGACGAACTTCACTGGTTTCCATAATGACGTCCTGTTATTCAGCGCTGGCACTGACGTTGGCTTCTTGCAGCAGTGTTTTCAGCGAGCCATCCGCTGCCATACTGCACACAATGTCACTACCGCCAACCAGTTCGCCATTAACGAACAACTGGGGAAAGGTTGGCCAGTTGGAAACCTTCGGCAGGCGCTCCCGAATCGATGGTGCTTGCAGGATATTGACATAGGCAAAGTCGGCACCGGTTGCTTGCAGTGACTTGACTGCCGCCGCAGAAAAACCGCATTCCGGCGCTTCCGGTGTGCCTTTCATATAGATCAGTACCGGATTGCTGGTGATTTGCTTATTGATGGTTTGGATAATATCGGTGGTGCTCATGGTGGTTTCCCTCAGGCGACAAAGCGATTAACCGGGTGGTTATCCGGCAGAATGTGGTGTTGCAGCAGGCGTAAGGTACTGGTACTGGCGGCAACGTCGAGTACCGAGAAGTCATCCAGCGTGGTCGGTGAGGTATCAGCACCGGCCTCCAGCAGTTGTGCAACCAGTGGGTTATGACCAATAGAAACGGCGTAAATCAGCGCCGTCGCACCGTGGTCATTTTGCTGGTCCATATCAATATCGTTATCGAGCAATAGTTTGACGATACGAGCGTTTTTACTGTGGCACGCCATCCAGAGGGCGTTATTACCATCCTTGTTAACCAGATCGATACCCGCCCCGGCCATCACCAGCTCGTGGGCGATGGCAAAATTACCTTCCCGACAAGCCTGCATCAGCGCCGTGTTCTGGTTGTCACCACGCTGGTCAAGATTGGTCGGATCAAATTCGTTGTCGACCAGCCAGCCACACAGTTCGTGGCTGATAGCATCAAGCGGACGGCTGATGCTCGGATACCAAGCTTCATAGCCACCATCAAGGCTGTAACAGCTGGTAAAGCCGAAGTCACTGAACAGCTGTGCCATATCCTGACTGGCGTGGCCGTGATAGCAGTAGATCAACACCGGCACGGAGCGCGCGGTATGTTTGATCAAGGCGCGCAAATTACTGTCATTCAGATGCAGCGCAGCAGGATGATGACCCGACAGATAAGAACGGAAATCACGCATGTCAAGCAGCAACATAGGGCCGTCATATAACATCGCTTCAGCTTCGGTAACGGACAGGGTTTGCCATTGAGTCATGGTGATCTCCTCTTCCAGAAAAATGGTCATTGATGGATTAATGGGTCATTCGAAATCAGTCTTCAGGGCCAAAACAGTCGGCATACGCAGTGCATTCATCACAGCTGGGAGCGCGACAAACATAACCGCCACCGGCTTCACACAACTGCTTGTAAAAGAATCGTTTCCACTTCATGTCGCGATCGTTGGCGGCTACCAGCTGCGGAAAATTCTGCGACAACAAGGCACTCAACTCGCTGCGATTGAGCAAGCCGAGGTCACGCCAGAGATGTTCGCCACCAAGACAACCCGCAGCGACGATATCAGCCATCAGCAATTCGCTATCGTCCTTGCCAGCCCGGTATTGCAGCAGCAACTGGCGTATTTCCTGCCATTCGTCCTCACGCATTTCCAGCAGTTGCTGGCGCAAGTCGGTATCATGACGCAGATTGTCACGGTCTTGCTGGCGTGGCGACGGCAGGCTTTGATAACGGTTTTGGCCATGCAGGTAGCGATGCATAAACCAGCGAAAATCGACCGGTTTCAGACCCAGGTAGTACGGCAGACAGGTACGTCCCTGACGCTGACCACGCAGCATTTGTCCTAACCAGCGACTGGTATTGGCACGCAGGGGTTGCCGCTCACTATTGGCCATTGGCAACAGCTGGATGACAATCTGTCGCCAGAGTGTTGGACGTAAAGTCACCGCCAGGTTCATGCGTATTCTCCTGTCTGGGTACGACTGTTTGTTATGCTGCCGGGAACCGTGCAGCTCTTCCCCGAAGCGTGGTGACTGGCACAGCCTTCAATATCATCAGGGACATCCAGTTCTTCGCGGCTGCGAGCGCCCAGCCCCAGCTGCTGCTGTAAACGGGGCCAGTCAAAACCGCAGTGATACCAACCTTCCAGCTGAATTAACGGCCGTCGGATCAATAGCGGTTCGGCAATCATCGCTGCCATTGCTTGCTCTGCCGTACAGTGTTCAGGGTCGATCTGACCGTTTTTAACGGCGGGTGCCGAGCGGTTGAACCACTCGCTCACCGGCAAGGAATCAAAAAAACGTCGCAACTGCTGTGCCTGCCAAGGAGTGGTGAGCAGGTTATGCTCAATCACGTCAACACCGGCTTCGCGCAGAATCTTTTTCTGGCGGGTATTATTGATGCAGCCTGGTTTTTCATAAAAATGCAGCACGATACAATCTCCTGTTGCGACGATTTCTTACGACCGTTAGCGGGCCTGGATTTCTTTCAGGGCTTCAGCCATTTTTTCTGGCGGAATACCGGTCAACGAACCTGGCGGGTTAATCGCCATGCCGCTGGCATCAAGAATCGCTTCTTCAATCGGGCAAATGCTGGCGCACTGAGGCTGGGCGTAGTCGTCCTCACACTCGGTACACTTGCGGGCATTGATTTTGAAATGCGGCTTGCTTTCGTAAATGGCATCGCTGGGGCATACGTCGTAACAGGCCCAGCAGTTCACGCAGGAATCAACAATAGATAACGCCATGCTAACCTCCGAGGGTGCAGTGGATGGCCGGGGTATTCCCCGGCCGGGTTATGACTCAGGCAGAGACCCGTTCTGCTGCCGGTGCCGATTCAGCCGCGTCATCAAGTTGACCGTTGGCGGCCATTTCCTTGTAGACCTCCAGCACGGCTTCTTCGATAGGCTCCATGGCATGTTCACCGTTAGGCACGATTCCCGCGTCTTCCAGCAAGGACCATGGCTCGTAGCCAATCTTGGAACAAAGCACCGCTTCACAACCGCTGAGGGCGCGAATGGAACCGGCCAGGGCACTTTCTTTTTCACCACAAGCGTCATCACCAACACAGTACTGATCAACCTTGCGGTGACTGATAAAACGCACGCCTTTGGGTGAGGCTTCATAGATCAGGAATTCGGTCGCATGGCCAAAGTGCTGGTTGATCAAACCACCGCCACTGGTGGCTACGGCCATCAATACCGGACGCAGACTGCTGGAGATCGCACTCTCTGCAGAGGGGATGGAAACTGCTGCCAGACGACTACGCTTGGCTTCTTTTTCGTCCAGTTCTTCAAGGATACCGGCGTGTACAACGGCTCGGGTTTTCATCGCCGCGTTGTAGTCGATGTCCATCGCGGCAATCTTGTCGAGTGTGAACTCTTCACCCCGGTCTTCACCCAACAGACCAACCGCATCAGCACGACACTGACGGCAGTGACGCATCATGTTCATGTCACCGGAACAGGCATCCTGCAGGTCTTGCAGCTCTTCCGGCTCTGGCCCACGCTGGCCCATGATGCCAAAGAAGGTGCCGTGTTCAGATTCAGAAATCAGCGGCATGACGTTGTGCAGGAAAGCACCCTTGGATTTGACCGTGCGGGAAACTTCTTTCAGGTGTTCGTCGTTCACACCAGGAATCATCACTGAGTTAACCTTTACCAGGATGCCGCGCTCAACCAGCATCTCCAGACCTTTTTGCTGTTGGGCAATCAGGATTTTGGCGGCTTTTTCGCCGTAGATACGCTTGTTGTTCCAGTAGATCCAGGGATAGATCTTGGCACCAACAGCCGGGTCGACACAGTTGATGGTAATGGTAACGTGATCGATATTGTGCTTCGCCAGTTCTTCAACTGAATCTGGCAGCGACAGACCATTGGTGGAGACACACAGTTTGATATCTGGAGCCTGCTCACTCAGCATACGAAATGTTTCGAACGTGCGTTCGGGATTGGCCAGCGGGTCACCAGGGCCAGCAATGCCGAGTACGGTCATTTGCGGGATATTGGCCGCCACGGCCTTGGTTTTCATCACGGCTTCTTCTGGGGTCAATACCTCAGATACCACTCCGGGACGAGATTCATTGGAGCAGTCATACTTGCGATTACAGTAATGACACTGGATGTTACAGGCGGGGGCGACCGCTACGTGCATACGAGCAAAGTAGTGGTGTGCCTCTTCGGAGTAACATGGATGATTTTTTACCTTGTCACGAATTGCATCAGGCAGCTGCGACATTTGGTCGTTATCGCTGCCGCACGAGCCAGAGGCGCAGCTGCTGCTTTCTGCTGCTGCCGCCTCGTTGCTTTCGTCTTGTCCAAGCACTGTCAGTTGCATGGTCTCAGCTCCTTCATTGTGACCTGCCTGCGGCAGGTGAATCTCTGATAATCCGGGTGGGCCGGTTGCTAACAGATCGATGCAATGCCAATGCCTAAATACAAGCCATTGTTTTCATTGATTTTTTACGTTTTCAACTGGCAATTTGTCGTGTCACATACAACACATCAGGGGGAATTTTTGTGGTGTAGGGAACAAAGGCAAGAATGCTCAATGACGTAGGAGTTCTTCCTCATCAGCATCCTTTCCCGCCATACCGATGAGAATCCGACACATCAGCCGCGCATTCGACGCAACGGCAGAGCACGGAACCTTGGCCCTACAGTTTGCGCACATTGATTTTCATGGTTTGGATCCGGTAGGCAATCTGACGCGGGGTCATATTGAGCAAACGAGCAGCCTTGGCTTGCACCCAGCCGGTTTGTTCAAGAGCTGCGATCAGGCGTTCGCGTTCATCCATTTCAGGATTGTCGAGATCAACGCTGGAGGCTGTTGCCGGTGCAGGACTGCTGTAGCCCGTACTGCCATTGCCGGTACTGACACTACCCTGGCGCTGATGATCTGGCAGCGCAATCACGTCGCTGTCGATCACCCCTTCTTCACTCATCACTGCTGCCCGTTCGAGGCAGTTTTCCAACTGTCGCACATTGCCGGGCCAGTCATGGCTCATCAATATGCGAATGGCGTTGTCAGTCAAGCGCAAGGGGCGACCTTGCTGGCGGGATACCTTGTCGAGCAGGAAGGTGGCCAATTCCGGCACATCCACCAGCCGTTCTCGCAGTGGTGGCAGCTGGATCGCCATTACATTAAGACGGTAATAGAGATCTTCGCGGAAGCGGCCTTTTTCAACTTCTTCTTCGAGATTACGGTTGGTCGCGGCAACGATACGCACGTTGACCTTGATGGTCTGGCCACCCCCGACCCGCTCCAGTTCGCCTTCTTGCAACACCCGTAACAGTTTGGCCTGAAACAGGGCGGAGATTTCACCAATTTCATCCAGGAACAAGGTGCCCCCATCGGCTTGTTCAAAACGGCCCTTGCGCTGCTTGATGGCATTGGTAAACGCGCCTTTTTCATGGCCAAATAATTCCGATTCGAGCAAATTTTCTGGCAAGGAGGCGCAGTTCAGGCAGACAAAATGATTGTGTGACCGCGGCGAGTTGTAGTGGATGGCGTTGGCGATCAGCTCCTTGCCAGTACCGGATTCCCCCAGAATCAGCACGGTGCTGTCCCATTTGGCCACCCGACGCACCTGATCAAACACCCGCCGCATACCATCAGAGTGGCCGACAACCATGTTGTCAAAGCCGTATTTCACCCGTACTTCCCGACGCAGCTCGTCGCGCTCACGAGCAATGGTCTGGCCTTCTTCCTGGTTCACCAGCAAGCGCACGGTTTGCGACAGCAAATTGGCTGCCGCCGTCATAAACTCGGTGCGTTCAGCCAAGTAGTCATCGGCGGGAACATCAGGCTGGGCGGCCAGTACGCCGATCGCCTTGCCTTTGCCATCCCGGATCGGCACACCAATAAATGGCAGTTCCAGATCGTAGAGTTCCAGTCGATCTAAAAATCTCGGTTCACTGGAGATACGCCCCAGTACGATCGACTGATTGCTCGACAGCACCCGCCCCACAATCCCTTCGCCAGGCTGATACTTGACCGATGGTGTCTTGCCGCCACCGTCATTTTCACGGTACACGGCACCGACCTGCAGTGTGCTGTTCTCGGGGTCATACAGGTTGACCACACCATGCTGCAAGCCACAATGATTATGCAGGATGCCCAGAATTCCGGTAAGCGTTTCCTCAATGGTGCGAGCTTCCGACAGCACTCCGGCGACTTCCGCCAGGCAGCGGAATTGCCGCTCCATCAACTCAGCCTTACTGTTAACACGCTTGCCACCAGCCGCTAATCGGGAGGTTGTCATCACGTTGGCCTCCTAATGCGACGAGATAAACGGGAGTCGCACAACAACGCGACATCCTGTTCGGTGGGACAGATCGATGTGCACCGTACCTGAATGATCAGTGACGATATCGTGCACCATGGGCAGTCCCATACCACGGCAGCCGTTGCCGGAGGTTTTGGTACTGAAGAAGGGTTCAAAGACCTTCAGTTGCAAGGCCGGGGCGATACCTGGCCCGGTATCGATAATTTCACAGCACACACCATTGGTTTCGCCACGGGTAATAATGGTCAGCTCGCGATGGCGCACCGTGCGTTCACTCATGGCGTCCACGGCGTTGTCGAGCAGTTGCTTGAACATGCTGCGCAAGCGCCGTTCCCGCCCGATCACTGCGGGCAATTGCAACGCCGGTTGCCAGTCAACGGTAATTCCTTGTGCTAATAGTCGTTCAGTAGACAATGCCAGCGACTCCCGCAGCAGCTCGTTAATATTGACCGGTTTCTTGCTCTCTTCCAGCGCAGCAGGCATGGCATCCCGCATACTGTCCATAGCACCGTTCCCGGCGGCCAGCGCTTCTTCCAGCGCCCCCAGCAAGGCGTCATCCCGGTTAGCACCTGTGCGCCGCTGCAACATACTGACGGCGGTGCCGAGCAGATTAACGGGACCCTGCATCTGGTGAATCGCGCCATTGACGGTTTCCCGCATGCCTTGCACCAGATCCTCTTCCGCCATCAGCGCCTTGAGCGCATTCAGATGCACTTCCTCCTGGCGACGCCGTATATCGGTAATGTCGTTGATCATTAACAACACATAGTGACGCACGGTTTGTTCAAAGAAGCCGTCGGCTTCCTCACACTTCACGTCAATGGTGGTGCCAAAACAGGAGTACCAGCGTCCCCGGCTACGGCCGTAATCCAGCGAGAATTCCTTGTCGTCAAAACTGCGGCGATCTTCCAGCAGTTGATGATAGGCACTGCCCAGTTTGGTGCCGATCACATTGACGACGGTTTCCAGTGGCTCATCGCGCAGTAAATCCGCCGCCAGTGCGCGGAAACTGGGGTTGGCCGATACAATACGATGGTGTTCATCCAGCACCAGCACCGAGGCAGGCACCGAGTTGAGCACCGCTTCCATCATCAACTTCTGGTTCATCACCCGCTGTTCCAGCTCGTGCATGTCGGAACCGTCACGATGCATGCCGAGGTAATAGATGGTGTCGTTGTTTTCATTGATAACCGGCGCGACCGTCAGCTCGGCCAGGTACAGGCGCTTGTCCTTGCGCCGGTTCAGCATCATGCCGGTCCAGGATTTTTGCTGCGCCAACCGGCCCCATAACGCCTGATAGACAATACGAGGCGTGGTGTGGTTGGAGAGGATGGATTCGTTATGCCCCAACACTTCGTCTTCGCCGTACCCCGTCACTTGAGTAAACGCACGATTAACGTAAAGAATATTGGCCTTCAGATCAGTAATGGAAATGGCCACAGGCGAATGTTCGACCGCCTGAAAAAATACCTCCTCGGGCAACAGCACACCTTCCGGGTGAATGTCGCTGATGCCTTTTTCTGCCAACCCCTTTTTTTCGAGTCTGGCGGCGGCGGCCTGTTCTGGCGAGAGTCTGACGTTACTCATAACAGCTCCTGGTCGGTGACGTGTTGGTACACCCTCAGGTAGGAGCAAGGAGCATGCCGCTACAATAATTAACCGTAACGCCCATGTTCTCTGTCAATTGCCCGACAATGCCGCGAACATTTGTCAGTAATGCAACAATGGCTTTTCCCGGTTTTTTACTGTTTGTCGCAAGTACGACAAACAATATCTTTGTCGTTTTTCAATCAAATGCCCTGTTTTCAAGCCTTTGCGCACCATTTGCAGTCATTCCTTTGTCGCTTCGATACAACAGCAGCTACGGCCAATCCCGTGGCACAGGAAATGCAATTTTGAGCTGATACGACAGACCCGCCCGAGATTCAGGAGGCCTTATGGAATATCTGTTGATTCTGGTCAGCACGTCGCTGGTCAACAACATCGTACTGGTGAAGTTCCTTGGTCTGTGCCCACTGATGGGGGTATCCAGCAATGTATCAGCCGCCTGGGGCATGAGTCTGGCGACGACCTTTGTACTGACGCTGTCGGCGCTGTGCAGCTGGATGATTGAACACTGGCTGTTGCAACCACTGGGCATTGAATTCCTGCGCATTCTGTCCTTCATCCTGATTATTGCTGCCGTGGTGCAGTTCACCGAAGTACTGATTCGCCGGGCCAGCCCGCTGCTGCACAAGGCATTGGGCATTTACCTGCCGTTGATTACCACCAACTGCGCAGTGCTGGGCGTTGCTTTGCTGAATATCACCGAACAACACAATCTGGTCGAAAGCCTGATGTTTGGTCTCGGTTCGGCACTCGGGTTTGTGATTGTCATGGTGATGTTTGCCGGACTACGGGAACGACTGGCACTGGCCAATGTGCCCGAGCTGTTCAGCGGTACACCGATCAGTCTGGTTACGGCTGGCTCGTTATCGCTGGTATTTATGGGCTTTAGCGGAATGATCTGAGCCTGCTTCACGAACGGCAGCTGTTTTTCACCTACCACCCAAACGCCGGGACAGACCGGCAAACAGGATCTTCGGAGGCATTATGTTGATCGCAACTCTGGTACTCACCCTATTAGGCCTGGTTCTCGGAGGCCTGCTTGGTCTGGCAGCCAAATACTTTGCCACTGGCGAAGACGATCCGATGATGAAAGAAATCGAACAAATGTTGCCTGGCAGCCAGTGCGGCCAATGCGGATTTCCTGGCTGTACACCCGCAGCAGAGGCCATCGCCAGCGGCAATGCCGATGTCACTTGCTGTCCTCCTGGTGGCCGGGCACTGGCTGAAAACCTCGCCCGCTTGTTGGATATCGACCTTTCCACTCTAGGGGATTCTCCGGAGCCACAACTGGCCACCATTAATGAAACCCTGTGTACCGGCTGCACCCGCTGTTACAAAGCCTGCCCTACCGATGCCATTGTCGGGGCCAGCAAACAGATCCACGTCGTCGTCTCCAAGGCCTGCACCGGTTGCAGCCAATGCATGGAAGCCTGCCCTGAAGACTGCATCAGCCTGACCACACAACCTGTGACGCTGGAGCGTTGGCACTGGTCGAAACCAGAGGCCGCCTGATATGTTATTCGGACTCGGCCGCATTCGCGGCGGCGTGCACCCTGACGGCCACAAGGCTGACAGTGCCCGCTTTGAAATCAACAGCCATTTGCCCTTGCCCGACACGCTTTGGCTGCCGCTGTGCCAGCATTCTGGTGAAGATGCAAAAGCGCTGGTGCAAGTCGGTGAGCGAGTACTCAAGGGCCAGCGGATTGCCGCAGCAGCAGGGCGTTTTTCTGCCAATATTCACGCCCCGACGTCCGGTACGGTTACGGCTATCGACACGATCACCATGCCCCACCCGTCAGGTTTACCGGCCAAAGCTATTATCCTGCAACCGGATGGCCAGGAAGAATGGATAGCGCTGACACCGCCACCGGATCCGTTTGCCATGCCTCAGGAAGAGCTGGCCACACTGGTGGAACAGGCTGGTATTGTCGGCATGGGCGGCGCGATTTTCCCCGCTGCGATCAAACTGCGTCAGGGCCGCCGTTTCGAAATCAAGACCCTGATTGTGAATGGCAGTGAATGCGAACCTTACCTGACCACCGACGACCGGCTGATGCGTGAACGCGCCGTCGAGATTGTCGAGGGTGCCCGCCTGGTGCGCTATATCATTGAAGCCTATCGCACAATCATCGCGATTGAAGACAACAAACCCCAAGCGATTGCGGCCTTGCAAGAAGCCGCCGCCAATGTCGGTGCGATTGAGATCGTGGTAGTGCCTGCCCGCTATCCCATGGGATCTGCCAAACAGCTGATTCAGGCAGTGACCGGACTGGAAGTCCCAGCAGGCAAACGCAGCAACGACATCGGTGTATTGGTGCACAACGTCGCCACGGTATATGCCATTCAGCAAGCATTGATTTATGGCAAACCGCTGATTTCCCGAATCACCACGGTTGCTGGCGGTTGTGTCGGCGAACCCCGTAACGTTGAAGCTCTGTTGGGTACCCCCATCAGGCATCTGTTTGAGCATTGTGGCGGACTGATCGCCACCCCGGCACGGCTACTGATGGGTGGCCCGATGATGGGCCAGGTACTGCCAACCACCGACGTCCCCCTGATCAAGGGCAGCTCCGGGGTATTGGCTCTGACCCGGGCCGAAGTCAATGAACACATGCCATCGCCGTGTATTCGTTGTGGCCGCTGCGTTGATGCCTGCCCAATGGGATTGTTGCCGCTGGAGATGGCACGCAGCTCAAAGCAGGACGACTTCGACAGTGCCCAGGATGCCGGACTGCGTGACTGCATTCTGTGTGGTTCCTGCGCCTATGTTTGCCCTTCTCATATTCCACTGGTGCAGTACTTTGAATACGCCAAGGGCGAACTGGCCGAAAGCCGTGCCGGCCAGCAAAAGCTGACCTATACCCAGGATTTGATGGCCGCCCGCAAGGAGCGACTGGAAGCAGAAGCCGCCGCCAAGGAAGCAGCGAAGCAGGCTAAAAAAGCCAAAAACAAAGTCAAAAAACCGCGCAAAACAGCCGAACCCGCTGCTGACACAGCCGAACCGGCTTCCACTACCGACAACGCGGGAGCATAACCATGACAGCCGACGTCCAGTACAACCCCACTGCTTCACCTCATGCCCATGACCGCTCCAGTATTGATCGCATCATGCTGCGCGTGTGCCTGGCACTGACGCCCGTTAGCTTATGGGGATTTTACTGCTTTGGCTGGCCAGCGTTGGTGCTATTTGTCACCACTTGTCTGGCTGCCATCCTGACCGAGCTGGCCTGTCTGTATTTGCAACAACAGCCGTTAAGTCGACTCGGGGATGGCTCGGCCCTGCTCACTGGCTGGTTGCTGGCGCTGACTCTGCCACCCTGGGCACCCTGGTGGATTGGTGTCGGTGGTGCTTTTTTTGCCATTACCATCGGCAAACAGATTTATGGTGGTATTGGCCAGAACGTCTTTAACCCGGCCCTGCTGGCACGTATCGCCTTGCTGATTTCCTTCCCGGTACAGCTCACCACTTGGGTGAACGTGATGCCTATCGACAGTGCTAATGCGCCGGGGCTGGCCGATGCGTTTGGTATTATCTTTGCTGGTCAACCCTGGATGAGTGATGCTGCAGACGGTATCACAGGTGCCACCTGGCTGGGGGCCAGCAAGGCTGCTGCTGCCGGAGGTGCCGACCTGGAAGCCATGCTCAGCCAAAACTTTTCCCTCTATGATGCCTTTTTTGGCTTTACCCGTGGCAGCCTGGGGGAAACCTCTGAACTGCTGGTGCTATTGGGCGGCCTGTGGTTGTTGATTACCCGAACCATCAGCTGGCATATTCCGGTATCCATGCTGGGTTCGCTGGCTTTTTTGGCCTGGCTCGGACAGCTCAGTAACCCGCAAGCCTACGCCGGAGCGCTGTTCCACCTCACTTCTGGCGGCGTCATGATCGGGGCTTTTTTCTACGCTACGGACTACGTTACCTCACCTTCAACACCCGTCGGCAAGCTGATCTTCGGAGCCGGTTGCGGCGTCCTGCTGTTTGCTATTCGCAGTTGGGGTGGCTTCCCGGAAGCCGTTGCCTTTTCCATTCTGCTGATGAACGCGTTAGCGCCACTGATCGACCGCGTGACCAAACCCCGAGCTTATGGCCGCCGCCGCTCTGGCGACGCCATCAAACACGTACCGGCACAGCGCAAGGTGGTATGACATGGAACAACCACTCGAGCAGCCGATAAAACAACCGCAGCCGTCCTGGCGCGACCAGCCACTGTATCAGGCACTGTTACTGGGTGGAGCCTGCGCCATCGTCAGCCTGCTGCTGGTGGTCGGTAACCTGGGCACCCAGCAGTCGATCGCAGACCACCAGATAGCGGACAAACTCGCCATGCTGGCGCAGGTGCTGCCACAGAGTTATTACGACAATGACCCGCTCAGTGATACCGCGCAGCTTTCCAGCCCGGCGCTGGGCGGCCCGGCCACACTGATGCTGGCGCGGCGGAACGGCGAAATCACGGCTCTGGCACTGCAGCTCAGCATTGCTGGCTGGGGCGGTATCATCGACATGATTCTGGCCACCACACCGGAGGGCGAGCTGTTGGGCGTCCGTATCATCAGCCATAAGGAAACTCCGGGGCTGGCCGACAAGATCGAACGCCCCAAAAGCGACTGGATCACCGGCTTTGACGGCAAATCTCTCGCCAATACCTCGGAACAGCAATGGGCCGTACAAAAGGACGGTGGCCACTTCGACCAGTTTACCGGTGCCACCATTACCCCCAGAGCCGTGGTTAAAGGCGTGCATCAGGGCTTGCTGCTACTCAACCAGTGGCGTCAACAACAGCCAGCGTCATGACGGCAATGAACAGGAGAGCATGATATGAACCATTACCGGCAGATTTTTCGTGAAGGCATGTGGGACAACAACGTTGCCATGGGGCAGATGCTTGCCCTCTGCCCGCTACTGGCCGTCACTACCAGCGCTACCAACGGCCTCGGTATGGGGATCGCTTCCCTCGCCGTGCTGCTGCTGACTAACATCATGATTTCAGCGGTACGCGGCGTGATCAGCCCGCAAGTACGGATACCGGTATTAATTGTATTGATCGCCACCGTTGTGACCATGGTGGATATGGCCATCAACGCCTTTCTCCACGATCTGTACAAGGTGCTCGGGTTATTTATCGCCCTGATTGTGACCAACTGCGCCATCTTCGGTCGCGCCGAAAGTTTCGCCAGCAAACAGCCGGTGGCTCTGGCAGCGGCCGATGCCCTCTCCATGGGACTGGGCTTTACCTGGGTACTGGTTGCGGTTGGTGCCATGCGCGAAATACTCGGCACCGGCACCCTGTTCGCCAATGCCTCACTGTTGCTCGGCAGCCATTTTGCCTGGCTGGAGACAGAAGTTATTCCCCACTACTCCGGTATCCTGCTGGCGATATTGCCACCGGGTGCCTTTATGGCGCTGGGGTTTCTGATCGTGATCAAACGCATGATAGACCGTCGCCTGCCAGCCTCCACAAACAATGGACTGGTCACGATCCAGAGCCACTGCTGAGTTACCCAAACCAACGTAACGCCAAAAGCCGGATTAAATATTGAAGGAACACGCCATGCACATCAGCGTTATTTACGCCATTGGCAACGACCAGCCCTGGATTGAACTCGACGTCGAAGAGCCCTGCCTGCTGGCCGAAGCGGTCGCCCAATCCGGCTTGCTGAACCACTACCCCGACATCGATCTCGACCAGCAGCGCGTCGGCATTTTTGGCAAGCTTGCCAAACCCGATACTCCGTTAAAACACGGTGATCGCGTTGAAGTGTATCGTCCGATTACCCGTAATCTGGATGACGACGATGAGGATGATGACTAAACGCCCAGGCGGGCGTTTGTGTTAATACAGCGTCCTTGCATCCAGCAGCACCCTACAGTGCTGCCGCTTCTGCTTCGAGTGCCTTCAGCGCGGGAGCTTTGACACGCCACTCCTGATACCAGCGATCCACCGCGTCACCAAAAAACTCACGTCCTACCTTGGTGACCGGGACCTTCGACGTTTTGATCTTGTCCAGATAGCTTTGGTCAAGATCGGAGTAGATCGAAAACACCTTGTCCAGATGCTTGCCAACAAGAGACTTGATCAGCTGCCGATCGGCGCCGGACAAACCGTTCCAGCGTTTGCCTGATGCCACCCCAACCATAGGTAATAACATGTGCGAGGAGTAAATGACGCTACCGGCATAATCCAGGTAACGGGCATTCCAGGTGCCTTCAAAATCGATTTGCATGCCATCAACCTGGCCATTGGCAAAAGCATCGTACAGTCCTGGCAGTGGAATAGGTGTGGGTGCCGCACCAATTTTTGTCCAGAAATCACGTTCAGGCTCAATTGGAATCGTACGGACTTTTTTACCTTTCAGATCATCCACGCTGTGGACTTCATTACGCATCACAATCTGGCGGAATCCGGCCATACCATAACCAAGCCCGACCAGCCCCAGGGTTTTCAGCTCGGTCAGCATCCCGGTTGCCGTTTCCCCATGCAGCAGGAACATGGCATCTTCCGGTGTATTCACCAGGTACGGCGCAAACAAGGCCGCGAAGTCTGGTCGACGATTCGCCATTTCACCGGCGGTCAAAAAGGCCATATCCAGAGCACCGGTCTGTAATTGCTGCAGCATTTGGGCTTCGTTGCCAAGTTGACCTGATGGGAAAATCAGTACCTTGAGCTTGCCGTCACTGCTCTTTTCCAGATCGTCAGCAAACGCCTTGGCCGCCAGCGTCCACTGATGGCTGGGCGGAGTAATCAACCCCAGCCGCAAAGTGTCGGCACAAGCCATTGTCGGTAGCAGTAGCACCACCAGCAACATGGATAGATAACCCGTGATTGTTTTCATCTGTATCTCCTGGGCAGACAAGCTGCCATTGTTATTATTTGAGAGGTTTGACCAAACCATGGCCAGCGGTGAGCAACAGGGATGACCCGCTACTCATACATTATTTGGCTTAGATCAGCGCCGTAACGAGGAAAGGGAAAAACACCAGCAGCAGTACAACCAGCAACATGGCACCCAGATAAGGCCCCAATAGCCAGGCAATACGCTCGGCTTTGACACCGGACAAGGCAGAAGCGGTAAACAGCGCTGATCCAACCGGTGGTGTCAGTAAACCCAGCACCAGCGTCAGGCAAACCACGACACCAAAATGAAACGGGCTAATGCCATACACTGAGGTCGCAACCGGCAGCAATACCGGCACAACCAGAATCAGCGCTGGAATCGGGTCAAGTATCATACCGATGAGCAACAGCAAACCGGTCACCAGCAACAAAAAGACCAGTGGTGACGAAGACACATCCTGCAACCATGCTGCTGTAAGACCGGGCAAATTTTCAAAGGTAATCACCCAACTGAACACCTGTGCGGCAGCAATCAACAGCAACACAATGGCGGAACTTTGGGCAGTGCGTAGCAGTGCTGGCCAAAGGTTGGCCAGTTCAAACTCGCCGTACACATAACGACCCACCAGCACCGCGACTACAACCGCCAGCGCAGCGGATTCTGTCGGTGTCGCCAGGCCGGATAAAATACCGCCAATAATCGCCAGTGGCACCAGCCCGGCGGCAAGTCCGTTACGGAACGATGCCAGACGCTGACGCCAGCTCATACGCTGATTGGCGGGAAAATCGTGGCGACGAGCCATCCATCCAAGCAGGGCAAAAAATGCCAGCCCCAGCAACAGTCCCGGTATGATGCCGGCGATAAACAGGTCGCCGATGGAAATCTGGGCAATGACCCCGAAAATCACGAACAGCATGGATGGCGGAATAATCGGCGCCAACAGCCCACCCGCTGCGGTTAAAGCCACCGCCATGTCTTTGGGATAGCCAGCCCTTTCCATTTCCGGCACCGCAACACGAGTCATAATGGTGATCTGCGCCACGGTTGACCCCAGAATGGATGCCATCATCATATTGGACAGCAGGTTCACATAAGCGAGGCCGCCACGTACCGAACCAATCAGTGCCATCGCCATCGCCATCAAACGCCGGGCGATCCCGCCTTCGTTCATACACTCACCGACCAGAATAAACAGCGGCAACGCCAGCAAGCCGTAGTTTTCCAGGCCGCCAAAAAACTGCTGGGGATAGGAGCTGAGCAGTACCAGGTTACCGCTGCTATAGATATAGATCAGTGCTGTCATCGCCAACAGAAAGGCAATCGGTACACCAATAACCAACAATATAAAAAAGCCGGAAATCACCATGATTTTTCTCCTTTTACTGTCGTATCACCGGTTGTATCAGGAGTACCTGTGAACGCAGCAGCGGTCGTACCTTGCGTATTGCCGGTCGACCTCAAAGCCTGCAGACTGGTGACCAGTCGAACCCCAAGGTGCAATGCGGAACCCATCGCAAACAGAGGCAGAACCAGCCAGAACCAGACCTTGCGAAGCCCCAGCGTCATCGTCGGTTCTTCATAGATAAAATTGAACGTCGTCGCAGAATAGGCAGCCAAATCGCCATCCATTTGCCACAGGGTCAGAGGGTCGAACCAGCGCCATAGCATCAGCAGCAACAGGCCGATAAACACCAGCAGGATGCAAGTCACCAGGACGTCCATCAGCCGTGCCAGGGGTGCTGGCAAACGCTCAACCAGCAAGGTCATGGCGATATTGGTGCCATTATGCAAACTGGCGGCACTGGCCAGAAAAGCCATCCATACCATCGCCAGTACTGCAGCTTCATCCACCCAGAACAACGCCTGACCAAGCGCCCGCGTAACAATATTGAGCAATAACAAACCCAGCACCAGAGTGAGCATCACACCGGCTGCCGCCAGCTCTAGCTGAGCCAGCCGGGCACTCCATTTTGACAACATGATCAGTACTCCTGTTGGGTCAGGGCTAACGCCACGTGTCGCTGTGGCGGTTTCGACAACAGCAGTGGCAGCCAGGCTCGATGCCAGCGGATTCATTCCGGGTCTCCCCAGGTCAGGTAATCCCACATACGTTCAAAAATACGCCCGCTTCGGGTCGCTCGCTGGTGTGCTTCCGCCAGGCTCAACTCCCGCACCGCCTGCGCCATCGACAAACAATCCAGCTCTACCCGGGCGGCATCATTGAGATACCAGGTTAATGAAACAGCCTCTTCGAGCGAGATGGCGGCCGTGACCACGCCGTTGCCACGCATCACAATGGCACTGCCGTCACCAAGCTGATCTGCCAGGGCAGTGGCCGCCTCGTCAGACCGAATCAGTTGTGGGTCATCCCAGAGTTCCGGACAAGGGGCAAAGTAACTGCCCATACCGTGCAAGGCTCGAGGCGTTCGCCCCAATGCCGACAGCGACATCGCTGATGGCGGCATACTGCGAACCACGCCATTCACTTCCGGGCGGCGGCGATAAATTTCACGGTGGATACGGACTTCACCTAACACATGCTCAGGCAAATCACCGTCGATAGACACCACAGTGCCAGTATCCTGTGGCCCGATAGTGCCCAGCGGCTTGGGTGCGCACACCAGAAAATGTGTGGTACTGAGGCGAGTACTGCAATGGCCATAGGCGTGCACCAGACCATGGCGATCCAGTGCACGCGCCGCACGGCGAACCAGGATTTGGCTGGCAGCAGGCACAAGAATGCTCTCCTCCAGAGGGTGAGGATGTGTCGTCATAAATCAGATCTCGTGATCGGGGGCTGTGTGTGCCCGGCTTAACTCTTGAACTCAGGAATATCCGGCTTTGAACCCCACATGCAGAACCCGGATGGTTCCAGTGGGAACTGACGAGGCCGATGGGTCGCTTCATCAACCTCGGATACCCCGCAGGAATACTCATAGACCATGCCTTCCGGCCCCTCAAAGTAGAGGAAGCGGGCACCCGATGTCGGGTGACGGCCTGGCCCAAACACTACTTTTACACCCTGCTCTTGCAAGAAGTACCAGGAGCGCATGATGTCATCGATACTATCAACCTGATGGTTAATATGCTGAACACCGGATCGATTGGTCGGAAACAAGGCCAACCGATGGTGAATGGCATCCAGCCGTAACAGTGCCGATGGCCCGATCCAGTCACTCACTCGAGCATTAAAAACCTTGGTCCAGAACTGTTCATCACGGGCCGGATCTTTCGAACACAAACCGACATGACTAAAGCCGGTAATCCCGGCATCCCGTGAAGGGAAATAACGGCGGCCACTGGCATGAGGACGCCAAACCAGCTCGATTTTATTGCCGGTATGATCATGAAAGGTCAGAAAGGAATGGACATAACGCTGCTCACACTCGTCTTGCGTTCCAAACCGCACCAGCAAGCCATCCTGCTCCAGTTCCGCAGCGGCACAATCCAGTTGGCTGACGTCGCTGACTTCAAAACCGAGCGTATGATCGCCGGGGTCGCCTTCGAAATAACACAGCGTATGATCACGATCATCGGAGCGAAAGTAAGCACTGCCATGTTCCTGACGCACCAGTTCGAGACCGACAATACGGGTGGCAAAATCGATTGCAGCGGGCAAATTACGGGTACCAAAACGGACGTAACGAACGTCGGTAATATCAGACATCGTCAAACTCCTGCTTATTTTTATTGTGTGTCGTGCACGGGTTTCAGCGCTGGGCAGAACCTGTGTTCACGTTATGGATTTAATGTATTACACCCTCCCTATTGCTGGTAATGAATAATAGGCTCCCCGCCATAACCAGAGTAACTATCTCCCTGAATTCAACCAGTAACGCCTGCCTGCTTATCGTCATCTCCATCCTGCGGTGTTATTCATAACGCCGGGCCGTTGCCCGCAGCTGATCGACCAGACGCAAGGCCGCATGCGACAGTGGTCGCTCTTTTACCTGGCTGATACCCACCGCCCCAAAGGATCTCGCCGGACTAATCGGAATAGCAGCCAACAGGCCAGTATCCAGATCGGTTTGGATCACCTGGGTCGGAAACGCAGCAATGTAATCGGTTTCCATAATCAGACGCCGGTTGGTAATCACCGAGATGGACTCACACGGCGCGGCAGGCAAATCCAGTCCGGCATCGTGGAAAGCACTTTCGACCATTTGTCGCAAGGTGGTATCAGCCAGCGGCATGATCCAGGGCCATTCCAACAAATCACTCAGAGCCACGGCAGGTCGGGACAACAGCGGGTGCTGCGGACAGACGGCAAAGGTAATATTCTCCTCGTACAAGGGCTCCACTTCGAGACCGTCACGAAAGCGGTAGGCAGGAATACGCCCGACGATCATTTCGATAGCACCTTGCTGAAGTTGGGGAATCAGGTGGTCGTAGGTGCCTTCAATTACTGTCACCCGGATGCCGGGATAGGCGCGGTAGAGGCTCGCCAGCGCCCGAGGTAAAAAATCCGCGCCGCCCGCTGGCAGCACCCCCACCACCACATGGCCACTCAGTCCCGCATTAAGATCATGAATTTCCTGAGCCACACGCTCCAGCTGGGAAAAAATAACCCGTACACGTTCGACCAGCATATCGCCCATCGGGGTCGTGTGACTGCCACGGCTGGTGCGGGTAAACAGCTCCACACCCAGGTCGGTTTCCAGCTCGCGCAGTATTTTGCTGACGGCTGGCTGACTAAGATTCAGGCTTTCCGACGCTCGCACCAGACTGGGACTTTCCGCCAGTGCCAGCACGGCGCGCAGCTGCTGCAGTTTGACCCGACGTATCCAACTGAAATTCTGCATGATATTTCCCCATCTCTCCCGGCTGTAATCTGTCCTCAACAAAGTGCCCAAACAAGGCAACCCAAGCAAGACAATTCAGGATAACGGTTCGTTTCCATGTTGCGGTTCTGGGTTGCGGTTCTGGGGTGCGGTTCTGGGTTTCGATCCCATATTCCATAGCGTGACCAGAAGAACCATCTTCAACGGGCATGCAGCAATAAAATAACCAGGCAATAACCAGGCGAAGGTAAACAAGGAGATAAAACGAGGGAAATCAGAGCTATTATGGCCAGTAAGCAGCTGGCCACAGCCAGCCCAGGAGCTAGCGAGATGAATACAACCGCGTTATTTCAACGCGGCTCAACCGGTACAAGAATGTCCACCAGCGCGTTTTCCGGCTCCACAAACGGCGGGAACTGGACCCGCTCAAACAGACAAATCCCTTCGCCCGGTTCATAACCGGACGCCGGTAGCCAGTCGTTGATCAGCCAGTTCAACGCCACCCCCAATCCGGCTTCCCCACCCTGAATCCGCACACGAGCGTACTCACCTGAACCCAGCAAATGTAATCGGAATCCATCCGGCAAGGTCGTGGCGTACAACTCAGCCTTATGCGACTCCGGAATGCTGGCGGCAATACCAATATGCCAGTCACCTTCAACACCTGGCGCAGGGTAATACATCAGGTTAAATGTGCGACTGATGTCCGGGTGCAGATGCAAGAGCCGACGCTGTCCAATCAATTGGCGGATCGTGCCCGGCATTAATTCCAATGGGCCACGGTAATCCACCACCAGCAGGCTGAGTGATGGCAGTACCAGCAGATCCACCAGCCTGTCGGGGCGGATATAATTGGGGTCAAGCCAGTCCGAGGACTGGCTGATGACAACAGGTAGTGCAGTCGCCAGCGTCATTAAAACAGGCTCTTGAGCTTGTCTTTGGCTTTTGATTTCAGCTTGTCGGCTTCGTCATCTGCTTTGGCTTGTGCCTTGTCTTTGGCTTCCTGCTTCTGCTCGGCAACGTAGTCGTCCAGTTCGGCACGGGCCATGTCTTCCAGCTGGGCCAGCTTGTCGGTCAGGCTGCCATCTGCGGTGTTCAGAGCCTGCAGGTCGTCGGCATAGGGGCCAGCGTATTCGCTGATTTTGTCGTTTAATTTACTTTGCAGCTTGGCTTCCAGCTTGTCTTGTTGTTCGCGCAGACGCTGGTTAAAGGCGCTATTCAGCTGTTTGTCGATATCCGAACCAAACTCAAGTTTCGGACTGGTCAGCGCTCCGCTGGCGCGAGCATCGATGGTAAATTGCTTGATGCTGGCCAGTGCCCGTGTCAGCTCTTGGGCAAACACGGTATGTCCGGCACCACTGAACGCCGCTTGCCCAAACTGACCTTGCAGTCGGGAAGATAATTCATCCTTGCCCTTGCCGCTGGTGATCTGCGCCATCCCCTGCAATTGACCCATGGCTGATTCCAGCTGGGTATCACCCAACCCCAGGTTGACGCTGTCCAGCTGCCAGTCAGTCACATCCAGAGTCAGCGTATCGCGGCCGATGGCCTGACGATGATCCAGAATCATATTAAGTTTGAGGCCCTTGACCTTGTTGAGGCCGGCACCGTCAATATCGATCCGCGCCGGGCGTCCCAGTACCGCTTGCTGGTGGGTCAGGTCGGTGCCGGTAATGGCCAGGTTACCGGCACTGGTCTCGGCACTGATGCCACTGTGGCGAACCAGAAATTCTGGCCACGGGTTATTGGTCGGAAAATGGATATAACGGCCGTCAGGGCGCTGATATTCCGGCTCCGAGTCTTCGTCGTCACCGGAGGCGAGATAGGGTTTGATTTTTTCGTACCAATACAGCGCCTCGGTCGCCCACTCACCCGCCTGATTACCAAACAGCAAACCACTAAGATTGGCGGCACCCTGGGCGTTGAGCTGATATTTATCCCGAATGCTGGCAAGATCTTCACCCGGTGCGGCTTTCAGGTCTTTGAGTCGCTGGGTGATTTCAACCCGTGTTTCACCAATCAGATCCTTGGCGCTATTGGCGGCTTTTTTATCGGCCTTGAACTGGTCGCGCAGCGCTTCCAGGCGTTTTTTACGCTGGTTAAAATCATCCAGTGAGGTGATTTTTTCCGTGGTGATGGCTTTGACCTCCACTTCATATTGCTTCAGGGCAGCTTCGTCCGGTACGTCTGCCAGAACAGTATCCAGCTGTTGCTGACGACGATCGAAGGTTTCTGTAAACGCCTTGCCTGCGGCTTCGGTCTTGAGTGATTCCCGTGCCAGTATTTCTTCTGCCGATGGCAGCTGGCTCACCAGCGCTTCAGTAATACCGGGTTCTTTATCCTGATCCTGGCCGCTGCCACTGGTGCCGGAATCGGCCTTTTTTTCCAATGCCCCGGATGTCGTCCGGGCGGTATTAAAACGCAGGGTGTTGACGCTCAGATCATCAATAATCCCTTTTCCCATCAATAACGGACCGAGGTCGACGGTTGCAACAGCGGAGTCAAATTCCAGCAGGTTTTCCATCGGCTTGTCGGCGTTGGCAACCATCAGATGCTGCAGCTCGAAGCCCAGCGGCGACAAGGTCAGAGATACATGGTCAACACTTACCTTGGCACCGGCCGCCTTGCTGCCGACGCTTTCGATGGCCATTTTGACCAGCGGCCCGGCTGCCAGTAAAAAAAATGCGGCCAACAGCGCCACGACAGCAGCAAAGCCTATCAGTCCAGACCAGCGAATCCATTTCAACATGTCCGTTACCCCGCCACTGACTGGTAGATGGAATAAAACTTCGACGCTTTCAGCGCCTGCACGATTTTGAGTTTGTTAACCCAGGCCATCACCTTGCTGCGGTACTGTTTGATCAATACCTGCATCACCGCAAACAGCGGGGCCATGCTCACCAGTGCAATAACAAATCCGCCCAGGGTGAGGGTATGGTTAAAGCCCATCAGACGCCAGAAGTCGCTCTGGTAGAGTGACGTCCAGGTGTCAATCAGCGCCGGATTGGCCAGCAAACTCTCACCCAGCCGCACCGACAGCGGATCGATCAGCATGGCCAATAAAGAGAACAGCGCCAGGCCAAACAGGAAACTGGCGATATTGGTACGAATCAGTAACACCAGTAATAAAATCAGCAAATTATGCAGTCCCCAGAAGGGGGTCAGCGCTACAGGTAATGACAGACAAAGCGCCAGAGAAATTTGCCAGGGGGCGGTTTCTGAATTCAGAGCTTTCAGCAGATTGGCCAACATACTCAACATAAGCAGTTCCTTGCAGCATGTGCGGGTACAGATACAGGAAAGAGAGGTGCGCGTATTGCTGCGCCAATATAAAACCGGGCGGAGGATAAATCCACCGCCCGGTTCCGGGGTTGCCTGTTGACAGGTAGTTACAGGCTATAAGACATGTTACAGCACAGGATCAGGTGGTTTTCTTGTTACCACCCAGCCATTCGGTCAACTTGATCACCAGTACGTAAAAGACCGGTACAAAGAAGATCGCCAGGAAGGTGGCACTGAGCATGCCACCAATCACGCCGGTACCAATTGCCTGACGGCTCGCCGCTCCGGCACCCGTACTGATTGCCAGTGGCAATACCCCCAGTATGAATGCCATTGAGGTCATAATAATCGGACGTAAACGCAAGCGTGCTGCTTCTATCGCTGCGGCAACCAGCGGTTTTCCTTCTTCATGCAGCGCCTTGGCAAACTCCACAATCAGAATGGCATTCTTGGCCGACAGGCCAATGGTCGTCAGCAAGCCGACCTGGAAGTACACGTCATTGGCCAGATCCCGGCTGTACGTTGCCAGCAATGCACCCAACACCCCCAGAGGGACGACCAGAATGACCGCAAAGGGAACAGACCAGCTTTCGTACAGAGCCGCCAGGCAGAGGAACACCACCAGCAGTGACAGCGCATACAGCATCGGAGCCTGCGACCCTGCCATACGCTCCTGATAGGACATGCCGGTCCACTCAATACCCACACCCGGAGGCAACTTGGCGACAATCTCTTCAATCGCTATCATCGCATCACCGGTACTCATACCCGGTGCCGACTCACCCTGAATATTGACGGCAGGCACGCCGTTGTAACGTTCCAGACGCGGCGAGCCGTACTCCCAGTGAGTGGTTGCGAATGAGCTGAAGGGTACCATTTCACCTGCGTTATTACGGACGTACCACTTGTTCAGGTCGCCCGGTAACATACGTGCCGGAGCATCCGCCTGGATGTAAACCTTTTTCACCCGGCCCCGATCCAGGAAGTCGTTAACATACGCCGACCCCCAAGCGGTGCTGAGCGTACTGTTCACATCACTGACGCTCAGCCCCAGGGTTTTAACTTTTTCATAGTCGATATCAATACGGAACACCGGCACATCTTCCATGCCATTCGGCCGTACACGTACCAAACGCGGATCTTGCGCCGCCATCCCCAGCAACATATTGCGGGCTTGAACCAGCTTGTCATGGCCAATATTGCCACGATCCTGCAGCATGACGTTGAAACCGGTTGCCGTACCCAATTCGATGATCGGCGGCAGGTTAATGGGATAAATCACCGCATCTTTCACCTGACTCAAGGCACCCCAGGCGCGACCAATAATGGCACCAACCGACTGATCAGGTGATTGACGCTCACCCCATGGTTTCAGGCTAACAAACGCCAAGCCCTGGTTCTGGCCCTGGCCGGTGAAGCTGAAGCCGGAGACGGTAAACACGGAAGCAACCGAGGGTTCGTTCATGTAGTGCTCGGTAAGCTTATCCATCACTTCATAGTTGCGTTCCATCGTGGCACCAGCCGGTAGCATCGCCAGGTTCAGCAACACGCCCTGATCTTCTTCCGGCAGGAACGACGCTGGCAAACGCACATACAGTACCGCCATAACCACCAGCAAGCCGCCATACACCAGCACCATACGAATCGGGCTACGCAGGGTTCTCGAAACGCCGCCTTCGTATTTATCCGTCGCCTTGCCGAACAAGCGGTTAAACAGGCCAAAGAAACCGGATTCACCATGCCCATGTTTATGGGGTCGCAATAAGGTAGCGCATAATGCCGGAGTTAACGTCAGGGCCACAAACACCGATAACGCCATCGCCGATACAATGGTTAACGAAAACTGGCGATAAATAGCCCCGGTTGAACCGGACATAAAGGCCATAGGGACAAATACCGCCGACAACACCAATGCAATACCGATCAGGGCATTGGTAATCTGCCGCATCGAGCGTTTGGTCGCTTCCCTCGGCGACAAGCCTTCTTCTTCCATCACCCGCTCGACGTTTTCGACCACCACGATGGCGTCATCCACCAGCAAGCCAATAGCCAGCACCAGACCGAACATGGTCAGCGTATTAATGCTGTACCCCGCAATTGCCATGATGCCAAACGTACCCAGCAGTACCACAGGTACGGCAATGGTTGGAATCAGCGTGGCACGGAATTTCCCCAGAAACAGGAACATCACCAGGAACACCAGTACGATGGCTTCCACCAGGGTGTGGGCAACTTCTTCAATCGATAGTTTCACAAATGGCGTGGTGTCGTACGGGTAAACAATCTCCAGTCCCTGGGGGAAGAAAGGCTGCAGTTCGGCCAGTCGCTTGCGTACCGCTGCTGCGGTATCCAGTGCATTGGCACCACTGGCCAGCTGAATCCCCAGACCGGTTGCCGGCTTGCCATTGTAGCGACTGTCGACAGAATAGCTTTCAGCCCCCAGCTCAACCTTGGCGATGTCTTTGACGCGTATCTGGGAGCCATCCTGATTCACCTTGATCAGAATATTTTCAAACTCTTCCACGCTTTCCATACGCGTCTGGGCAATGATGGAAGCATTCATCTGCTGGTTGGCAACAGCAGGCAAGCCACCCAGTTCACCGGCTGGAAACTGGCTATTCTGCTCGGATACCGCCTGGCGTACTTCCAGCGGAGTCAGACCATAAGCCGTCAGTTTTTCAGGCTGCAGCCAGATACGCATGGAGTACTGGGCACCAAAGACGGTGATGCCACCAACACCTTGAACCCGAGACAGCGGGTCTTTCAATTGGGCAATACCGTAGTCCGCCAGATCGCTTTTGGTCAGGGTTCCATCACTGGACACCAAACCAATCACCATCAGAAAGCCGGTACGGCCCTTGCTCACCGCAACACCCTGGCGCTGCACTTCTTCTGGCAACAGCGGTTCGGCTTGCGATAACTTGTTCTGCACCTGAACCTGGGCAATATCTGGATCCATACCCGCCGCAAACGTCAGCGTAATGGTCGCACGACCAGAACTGCTACTGTTGGACGACATGTACAGCAAACCATCCAGCCCGGTCATATTCTGTTCAATCACCTGGGTAACACTGTCTTCCAGCGTCTGCGCCGAGGCACCAGGATAGGTTGCTTCAATACTGACCGACGGCGGCGCAATGGTCGGGTATTGCTGGATGGGCAGGTTCACCACTGCCAGTCCACCCGCCACCATAATCATGATGGCAAGTACCCAGGCAAAGATGGGCCTGTCGATAAAAAATCGGGCCATAATCCGCTACTCCTTATTGCTCTGCCGAGACATTAATGAGATGCGGGGCAACGGTTGCACCTGCCTGAATCTTCTGTAATCCGGCAACGACAACCTGTTCACCAACCTGCAAACCGGAACTGACCAACCACTGATCGCCTACCGCACGGGTGACGACCACCGGACGCGGCTGTACCACATTGTCTGCTCCAACCACCATCACGGTTGTGGTGCTGTCTGGATTGCGGGATACCGCTTTTTGCGGCACCAAAATAGCATTTTCGACCCGATCGTGAGCGATATTGGCCCGTACAAACATGCCAGGTAATAACAATCCGTTCTTGTTATCGAACAGGGTACGAATGTTCACTGTGCCGGTACCCTGGTCAACGCCTACATCGGTAAACTGGATTTTGCCGGTTTCGCTATAGGTCGATCCATCCTGCAACGCCAAGGAGACGTCCAGTGACGATGCCGAAGACTTCATACCCATAACCTTGACGGCCGGGCTTTGAACGTCGACATAAATCGGAGAAATCTGGCGAATCACCGTCAATGCCCCTTCTTGCTGAGCAGAAACCAACGCGCCTTCGGTAATACTGGAGCGCGAAATCACACCGGAAATCGGAGCGGTAATTTTGGTATAACCCAGGTTGATTTCAGCACTGCGAACGGCCGCTTCAGCCAGTTTGATCTGCGCTTCGGACTGCTTCCAGCTCGCCTGTGAGTCATCCACATCCTGACGGCTGATGGCAGAAGTACGGGACAATTCCTTGTAGCGCTCTGCTTTCAGTCGTGCACTGTAAGCATTGGCTTCCGCCACCGCCAATTGCGCGCGCGCACTGGATAGTTCGGCTTCATAAAGAGTTGAGTCAATCTGGTAAAGCTTGTCACCCGCCTTGACCTTGGCACCTTCATTAAAAAAGCGCTTGAGAATAATACCGGTTACCTGAGGGCGTATTTCAGCGACCCGATAGGCAGTTACTCGCCCGGCCAAGGTATCGGCCAGTTCAAATGACTGTGGTGCAAGCTGAACGACGTCCACCCCGGTGGGTGGCATTTGCTTAGCCGCCGATGCCGCCTGCTGCTCTTCTTCCTGACAGGCACTGAGGGTTAAAACCAATGCGGCCAAAAGCGGGAGTTTGAGGTAACCCGAACCTGCCTGATGTCTTCTCATACTGTCCTCTTGTATAAGCGAAACCGATGCTTGCCAGTGCTGGTTGATCATCCACAAGGCTCTGAATCAAGCCGGATGCGCAACCCAACCGCTGGTTAGCACAGATATATTTTCTGAATTGCAGCATTCTGGTGTAGCCCGGATGAAATGACTAGGGCATGCAAACGGAATGAATTGTTGGTATCAGAGCAATAGTTCTTGATAGCGACAATATTCTCATCCCGATTCACTCTGAATAGCCCGGTTTAATGGCAATATTCCCTGATCTTGTCGCGATAGGTATTTTTTTTATCGCGCTTTTTAACGGCATAGTTGATATCAGAGGTAAGGGATTTACTCGTATTCCGGTAAAGACGGCGGTACTTGTCGCAACGTTGCTGTTGTAATGCCTTGCGTTTTTGCTCCGCTGCTACACGGGCAGCCCGAGCTGCTTTTGACGCGGATCCAGACGATGTCGAGCTGGAAGAGGAGGATGACAAACCCTGCTTGTGCTCCGGTGCACTGGTGTATTCCGATATGGGTTGCAGTTCAACCTTGCTGGCGTCAATACCTGCGCTGGGGGGCGGTTCATCAGAGAAATGCAGACGCCCATTGTCATCACGCCACTGATAGATTTCCGCCTGGGTGTTGCCGCCCCAAGCCAGCACAATCAACAGTAATAACGCCAGTGCCAGGTGATACAAAGACCACTGATAACCATCTTTATCTGGATCTGGCACCGGGCATTCGGTATCGGCTGATATACATTTGTTGTCTGGAGCCATCCTGGCCCTCCTTGCCGTTATAAAGCGGAAACATTCCTTATCCGTTCACGGATTCACACAACCGCTGACAAATGACTCACCAGCAACTGTACACTCTGCCGCCCGCGAAACTCATTCACATCCAACTGATAAACCATATCCACCTGAGCAGCCGATGATGGCCACTGCCCGAGGTCAACATTAAAGCAAATCGCATCCAGTAATGCACCGCCGCTCTCGGGCTGCACCAGCATTTTGAGATGTTTGTCACCGACAATTCGCTGTTGCAGCACACAGAACCGGCCGCTAAAACCAGGGGGAGGAAATCCCTGCCCCCATGGCCCGGCCCAGCGTAACTGTTCCGCCAGCTCCAGAGTAAAATCGGTGGCTTCCAGCTCGCCATCCACATCGGTACGTTCAGCCAGATCTTCTGCGCCGAGTAACTGCTGGCAAATATCGGCAAATGCCTGAACAAAGGCGTCAAAACCACCGGCTACCAGTGTCAGCCCCGCTGCCATGGCGTGACCACCGAACTTGACCATTAACTGCGGATGGCGTTTGTGCAACAGATCCAGCGCGTCACGCATATGCAACCCGGCAATTGAACGCGCCGAGCCTTTTAATTCGCCCGTATCGGACAATGCAAAAGCAATCACCGGGCGATGTATTTTCTCTTTCACCCGCGACGCCAATATTCCGATCACACCCTGATGCCAGTCCCGGTGAAACAGACACACTCCGGCGGGGAACGCCTGACCCGTATCCAATACTGCCAGAAAACGTTCGGCATCAGCGGCCATCGCTGCTTCAATCTGACGCCGGTCGCGATTCAGTTCATCCAGCTGCAGCGCCATTTGTAATGCCAGCGCCGGGTCATCACACAGCAAGCACTCAATGCCCAACGCCATATCATCGAGACGCCCGGCAGCATTCAAGCGCGGGCCAACAGCGAAACCAAAATCGGCCGATACCACACGGGTCGAGGTTTTCCCTGCCACTTGTAACAACGCCTGAATACCCGCTACCGTGCGCCCGGCACGAATACGCCGCAAGCCCTGCTCAACCAGAATCCGGTTATTAAAATCCAGTGGCACCACATCGGCGACCGTTGCCAACGCCACCAGATCGAGTAACTCAACCAGGTTCGGCGCTGCGATCGCAGCCGAGGTAAAATAGCCGACCTCCAGCAACCGCGCCTTGAGTGCCAGCATCAGATAAAAAACAACCGTACACCCGCAGGCAGCCTTGCTGGGGAATGCGCAACCGGGCTGGTTCGGATTCACAATCGCCGCCGCATTCGGCAGCTGCTCGGCGGGTAAATGGTGATCGGTTACCAGCACCGGAATACCTTTTGCCGCTGCCGCTGCCACTCCCGCCATGGCAGCAATGCCATTATCGACGGTCATGATCAAATCCGGACGTCTGCTAACCGCGACCTCCACCAACTCCGGTGTCAGGCCGTAGCCAAAATCAAAGCGGTTGGGAACCAGATAGTCAATCGAGGTGGCTCCCATCAAGCGCAGGGCGCGAATCGCCAGCGCCGTGCTGGTCGCGCCATCAACATCAAAATCGCCAACAATCAGTAAGCGCTGATTCTGCTGAACAACCTGCACCAGCAAATTCACCGCCTGCTGCACCCCTTTCATTGAGTGATAGGGCAACAACTGCTGCAGCGACAACCGCGTTTGCTCGGCTGTTGTTACCCCTCGGGCAGCATATACCCGCTGCAATACAGGTGATATTTGCTCTGACGGCCCTGCTTGCCATGCGGCTGGCGACACCCGCTGTACGATTCGAACCATAAACTGCTCATCGTTAAATTCGTCAGTCTACCACCATCGGCTCCGCACTTATTCCTCTGGACGCACCCGAACAAAGCGGGCAAAGCGTGGTAGCCCATGGGCGGTATAACCGTTAAAGGCATAGCTAACCCGGCCTCCTCGGGGAGGAGGATTCTTGCGTAACGCATCCGTCAGGCCGGAGCCAAGACGAATTTCTCGACCATCGTCAGTCAATACCCGCAGTGCACCGGTCATACCCAGGTATTTACCCTTGCCCGGCACGTAGCCGATCACAGTACCTTCCGCATCCTGTAAGGGTTTGTATTTAAGCAAATCGTCGCTCCGCCGGGCCTGATAAAGCGATTGGCGACGCTTGAGCATCAAGCCTTCCCCGCCCTCAGCCAGCACACTGTCGAGTCTGGCCAACAAGGCGGCCTGATCATTCACCGTTTCCTGCCTGACCACATCGATACAGGGGGAATTCAGCTCCTCTACCAGGGTTTTGAGTAACCAGTAACGATCCGTAAACGTCACCGGACTGTCAGGTACGTCAAACGCCATAAAGCGTACTCCCTGCCAGGCCTCATCCTGCGGTTTGATCGCACGAACCAACAGACTGACCCGTTCAAAAGAACCGCGCCCTGCCCACAGTTCGCCATCCAGGGGCAACTCCGGCAGTTGCGCCAGAAACCAGGCCGGTGCATGAATCTGCAAACCACTGCGACTAAGCAGCTGCTTGCCATTCCAGTAGGCACGAACACCATCCAGTTTTTCGCTAACCAGATAAGCCGACGGGTCAAGGGACTCACGCCAGACTTTTGCCAGCATCAAAGGGGGGGAATGATCACCAGACGCCATAACCGGAACAACACACAGTCCAAACGCCAGAACCAGAGTAAACAGCCAGATAATTTCCATATCAGCCTCCTTGCCGCATCCAATAGCTTCACAATTTTTACAATCAAGACGATAAGTAGAGCAACAGCTTGCCCGTAATTAACAGTACCGTTTTATCCAACAACGTCAATGTTTACGAGAATCCGGGATAACAGAATCACTTGACAGCTGACACACCGGTTTCACATTCTTGTACAACTTTTCATCGGTGGGAGTTGTTATGGCATTTTATCTGCTTGGCCTGGGCAGCAATCTAAACCCGGATGAGCACTTGCCACTGGCACGACAGGCACTGCTTCAGCACTTTGAGCTGCTGGCGACCTCTCCCGAGCTGGAAACGGCACCCGTGGGTGATACCTTTCAATACCCCTTCAAGAATCAGCTGGCGGTAATCAGTACTGGCCTGAGCGCCACTCGGGTCAAGGAAATATTACTGGAAATCGAACGTACGTTAGGACGCGAAGCCAAATCCCCTGCTCGCAAACTCAAGGATCGCACCATCGACCTGGATATTCTCGCCGAAGGCAGTGCTGCGCCCGAATGTTTTAATCAGATCCTCGACGAGAGCTACTATCGCCGGGTGCAGCAAATCTGGCAGCCCCTGTTCGCTACTGGTAACACACATCAATCCGCACTAAAGATCTGATCGTAACGATTGGCGACAAAACGACCGCCGTCGACCCGCATCACCGACCCGGTCACTGCCTCGTTATCCAACAGATAATCACATGCCTTGATGATGGCACCATAGCCCAGTTCATGCGGCACCAGAGATTGCGACAATACCCGCTGCCGATAGGCATCATCATGATCCGGTAAAAACTGGATCGGCCCCGGTTGAATCACATTAACCCGCACCCGACCCGCCAGACGCTGCGCCATGCTTAAGGCCCAATTTTGTAATCCCGCCTTGCTGGAGCAGTACGCACTGAAACGCTGATTGGGAAGATCGGCATAAATATCGGCAAGCACCACCATTGCAGCTCCCGCGTTCCACTGATGCTCCAGACACTGGGTAATCAAGGCCGGAGCCACAATATGAACATTCAGATGCGCCGTCAGATGCGCCGCCTGCTCTGCCGGGGTATGGCCGCCTGCGGCATCCGGAACAAAACAGGAAGCATTATGAATCACCGCATCAAATGCTGGCTGATGCTGCAACTGCTGGCATAACCGCAAGGTATCCGCAGTATCTGCGAGATTGGCTTGCAACAAGGACAAACTATCATGATCCGGTAGCTCGCTGACCGTATTATAGTGGCCGACCACCTGCCAGTCCTGCTGCAAAAAATGCAACGCCAGCACCTTGCCCAATCGCCGCCCCGCCCCGGTAATCAGTATCCGTTTCGACATACAACACAACCCCCTTGCACAAGTGCCACCCAGCTTAGCGGCTTTGAAAACAGAGACAAAGGAGAGAACCATATATCGGGCGGCCCTTACCTGGTCATCGGTATACATGACCAAATACATCAGACCGACAGATGTTCCTTGGCCCAATTAATTGCCTGCACCCGGTTCTTGACGCCCACTTTTCTGAACAAGTTGTACAAATGGGTTTTCACCGTATGAGTACTGAGTTCCAGAATTTCAGCAATAGCCTGATTCGTCGCACCCGTCGCGACCAAATGCAGAATTTCAGATTCCCGACTGGTCAGCGACACCGGAGGAGGTTCAAATGCACGCGGGCGTTGCCGGGTACGTTCAAGATGAGCATTCACCAGCTTTCGGGGGAGCCAGAGTTCCCCTTTAAAAACAGCTTCTACGCCCCGAATCAATTGCTGTTGGGTTGAATCGCGATAGAACAAGGCACACACCCTGGGCCAGCAAACAAACGACTCCATGGCATGACGCTGGGGAACATTAAACAATGCGATGGCAGGCGAGGTGTCGTCATCTTCTTCATAGACTGTATCCAGCACCTTGGCGAGGCGCTCGGGGCGGACACCATCGGTGTCAAACATCAATAACGTTTGTCCATCAGCAGGCAAACAGGCTGGCGGCCAAACCAGCTCATGTACAAGCTGGCTATGCATGCCCAGTTGACCTTGGATATAGGCCAGCAACACCGTATTTTGCAGATTCTGGCGCCCGAACAACAGGATATGACGCCTACCCGCGTCGTCTTGCAGATGCATAACGTCTCTCCTTGACTCAACCTCACCACCACGGGCGACATCCTGTCCGCAGCAGTTTCAGATAATTCTACCCTAACAACCGGTCAAAAAAAGAGCGCTGGCCTGTAGGGCTGGCAAGTTTTTGTGGAATTTAACGAGAAGCACAGGCTCCCATGCGTCATTGCTGAAAACGGATCGTTATTCCTGTTAAACTAGCGCACTTTTTTAAACCCGACTGCCGTCACCGACCCCGGAAGCCAGGGCTGGGCCCTCTCATTGGACTTCGCATGACCGCCATACCTGAATCTGCTCAACAGCGCGCTATCGCATCACTCGCCGCTCTCTATACCCTGCGTATGCTGGGCCTGTTTATGGTACTTCCGGTATTGATGCTGGATGGCCTGACACTGAAAGATGCCACTCCCCAACTCCTCGGACTGGCAATGGGTGTCTATGGTCTGACCCAGGCGTTACTGCAGATTCCTGCAGGTGCCCTGTCAGATCGTATTGGCCGCAAGCCGGTCATTGTTGTCGGGCTGCTGATTTTTGCGGCAGGCAGCCTGATTGCTGCCCATGCTGACAGCGTTTACGGCCTGATTATTGGCCGTGCCCTGCAAGGCGGCGGTGCCATTGCCAGTGCCATCATGGCGTTGGTCACTGACCTCACCAATGAACAGAGCCGGATGAAAGCCATGGCCTTTATTGGTGCCAGTATTGGCCTGTCATTTTCTGTCGCTCTGGTACTGGGCCCCTGGTTATCGAGTATCGGTGGATTATCGCTGATTTTTACACTCACTGGCGTGCTGGCACTGGGGGGCATTGCCGTGACCCTGCTACTGATACCATCCCCCCCAAAAACCCATCACCGCGACTCGGTGGCGGTACTCAGCGAAGTTCGATTGCAGCTGGCTAATGGCTCACTCTGGCCGCTGAATATCGGCGTTTTTGTACTTCATGCCTTGATGGTGGCCATTTTTGTCGCTATTCCACTGCAGCTCACCCGGCTTGACCTGCCAGCAGAACAGCACAGTTACCTCTACCTACCAGTATTACTGCTGGCGTTTGCCCTGATGGTGCCACTGATAATCATTGCAGAAAAACGCCGCCAGATGAAAAATGTTGTGCTGATTGCAGCGACCCTGATTCTGATCGCTCTGCTGCTCATGACACAAGCCGCCACCCTCTGGCAATGGGCAGGACTGATGCTGATCTATTTCCTCGGTTTTAACCTGATGGAAGCCAGCTTGCCCTCCTGGCTCAGTAAAATAGCTCCGGCCGGAGCCAAGGGCAGTGCAATGGGCATTTATTCCAGCATGCAGTTTCTGGGGGCTTTTGCCGGGGGCAGCATTGGCGGCTGGGCACTATCGTATTGGGGGGCAAGCAGCGTGTTTGCCATCTTTGCCGCAGCTGTGTTGTTATGGGGACTGCTGATGGTGGCAACACCTCCCCCCCGCCATCTCACCAGCGTGCGGTTGGCCTTGCTACAACCATTAACCCAATATCAACACCGAGCTTTGCTGGCGCTCAGCGGCGTAGCCGAACTGACCGAATTACCTGAAGAACAGGCCGTTTATTTAAAGGTGACGGCCAGCGAGTTTGATCAGGAACTGGCACAAGCCATTACACATACAACAGGAGAATCTTATGGGTCGCAGCGTTAACAAAGTGACACTGATTGGTACTCTGGGCCGTGACCCTGAAGTACGCTACATGCCTAATGGCAATGCCGTTGCCAACCTGACAATGGCGACCGATGAGAGCTATAACGACAAGCAAACCGGTCAGAAAGTGGAGCAAACCGAATGGCACCGCCTGGTGGTCTACGGCAAGCTGGCTGAAATCGTTCAGCAATATCTGAAAAAAGGTTCCAAGGCCTATTTTGAGGGGCGTCTGAAAACCCGGGAATGGGAAAAAGACGGCGTTAAGCGCTATACCACAGAAATCGTCTGCAACGACATGATGATGCTCGACAATCGTAATAATGGTGGTGGCGACATGAGCGGGGGTATGGGCGGTGGCATGAACAGCGGTTATCCGCAACAAGGGGCAGCCGGCATGATGAACCCGGCCGTTGCTCCGTCACCGGCTCAAGGAGGAATGGGCGGACAAGGCTATGGCCAGCCGCAACAACCAGCCCAGCAAGCGCCAATGCACAACCTGCAGGGTGGTTATCAGCAGCCGTATCAACAACCGGCCCCTGCGCCGCAACAGCCGCAACAGCCGCAACAGCCGCAACAGCCGATGCACCAACAACCACAACAGGCACCGCAACAGCCAACATCTAGACCGCAACAATCACCCGGTGGTTATCAGCAAGCGCCAGCCCCCCAAGCCGCACCGCAGCCGGGCAACAGCTTTGATGATTTTGACGACGACATTCCGTTCTAGGATTTCGTCTGGTACCACGTACATGCTCACCACAGCCATGTACATGTTCACCACGGCCACGCACGGAGGCGGGCCCTACGTGGCTGTCCGCAACACTGGTGAATTTTGCGCACATGTTAACTGCGGCCACGCACGGAGGCGGGCCCTACGATAACAACCCGTCAAACAGCTCAACCTGGACATATTTACCTTCTTCCAGGCTGGCCGTATCCCCATCAAGCAGGATATAGGCATTAGCTTCCGCCATGGTGCTCAGCAGCGCTGATCCCTGACGGGCCAGAGGTGTCACTGCAAGTATGCCATCGGCTGTGGTTGACACCACCGCCCGCTGAAATTCCAGACGTCCAGGTCGACGGCGTAACCCACAGGTTAATCGGGCGCGCATTTTTAATCGTGGTGGTGTCTTTTCTCCAGCCAGTTTTTTCAGCATCGGCACCACCAGCTGATCAAAGGTAATCATGGTGGATACCGGATTACCCGGCAAACCGGCAAACCAGCTATTAGCTAAACGGCCGAACGCAAAGGGCTTGCCTGGCTTAATGGCCAGCTTCCACAACCCCACCTGACCCAGTTCATCCAATACTTGCTTGCTGAAGTCTGCTTCTCCAACCGAGACGCCACCGGATGCAATGACCAGGTCAGCCTGATTGTCAGCATTCTGGTAAGCCAGGCGTAATGCCTGCGGGTCATCTGGCACAATACCAAAGTGAATGACCGTACAACCCAGCCGCACCAGCAGTGCGGCCAGCACCTGACTGTTGGACTCGTAAATCTGTCCCGCTTGTAATGCTTGTCCGGGGGCCACCAGTTCGTTTCCGGTTGCCATAATCGCAACTCTCACCCGGCAACACACCGCCACACGGTCAATCCCCAGGCTCGCCAGCAGACCAATATCTGCCGCCCGTAAACGCCGCCCGGCTGATAACACGGTATCACCAGAGGCTATTTCCTCACCTCGATGACGAATATTGACGGCCGGTTTTACCGCAGCCAGAAAACGTACCTTGCCGTTGTCACCCAGCTCGGCATCTTCCTGCATGATGACGGTATCCGCTCCCTCTGGCACCATGGCACCGGTCATGATACGAGCACATTCACCCGGCAAAATCGGCTGGGTAATGGCGTCTCCCGCCAGAATGCGCTGATTAATGGTGAGCCAATCAAACTCTGTCAGATCCTCCACCCGCACGGCATAACCATCCATGGCGGAATTGTCTGCCGGAGGCAGATCCAGGCAACTCTGAACGTCAGCTGCCAGCACCCGACCATCAGCTTGTGACAATGGAATCCATTCCTGCTCATGCAGCGGCGACAACTGCGACAGGATTTGCTCCAGTGCTTCGTCCAACGTTTGCAAACCAGGGGCATCACAAGAAGCCATTACTTACCTCCCTGCTCTTCAGCATTTTGTCGCGCCACAACCTGGCACGAGACCGACAACCAATCTTGCAGGGTCGCCGTTAACTGGTCGCCTGGCTCAAGCGGCCCCACTCCAGCCGGAGTACCGGTCAATACCAGATCGCCAGGGTTCAGAGTAAAGTGCTGGCTGATTTCAACCAGCAAGTCAGCCACCGGAAACAGCATCGCCGCACTGCTACCTTGCTGCTGCATGGTGCCATTACGCAATAGCGACACATTCAGATCGGCCCAGTCATTCACTTGCTCTGCTGCCACAAAGCGGGAAACCGGGCAAGCACCATCAAACGCTTTGGCACGCTCCCAGGGGTGGCCTTTCTGTTTCAAGCCATCCTGAACATCCCGCAGCGTCAAATCCAGTGCCAAACCAACTCCGGCGATTGCCGCCAATGCCTGTTGATGATTGGCGAATGATAACGGCTGCCCGATCAGCAGGGCGATTTCCAATTCGTGATGCACGGCACCGGCATCAACCGGGATCGCGATTTCCCCTTCCATCGCCACGATGGCGTCAGCAGGCTTGATAAACAACAATGGCTGTTCAGGGACAGGATTATTTAATTCGGCGGCGTGAGCAGCATAATTACGGCCCACACAGACGGCTTTGCCAATAGCAGACAAAAAAGGAACATCATTCAGAAACGGATAGTACATGGCAAACCTCGGCTGGCGTCGAAGGCGTTACTATACCGCGAATTGACACCCAAACTGACGTCAGATACACAATTTAGCCGTGAGCGTATTTGTCGCCCCGGATCAGTTCAGCCAGTTCACGCTGCACGTGAGACGGCTCCGGCAAATTCAGCTCCAGCACCCGCCGTAACAGCGTCAGGCTCTCCAACCCCAATGAATCACAGGCACAGCCAACCACATCATCATCGATATGAGCAACCGAGCAATCCATCACAATCTGATTCTGATCATCCAGCGTCAGGACAAACTGAATGTATTGTTCCAACGCCCAATTGGATTCCATTGGACGGGCTAGCAATACACCACGCAAACTCAGATCCAGGCACTGAACTTCCATACGCTGACCCCTGGTTTCTATCTGGGCGCGGCGCAAAAACGGCACTCGGGTGTAGCGTCGCTGGTTCATAGCGTTTTCCTGATTGAATACATGATCAACTCTCCCTCATACAGGTTTAGCTGAATCACACAGCTTCGCAACTTCCAGCTGCCGATCTCACGCCAGATAACGAATACAGCGCTGACGACCGCGAGCGGAAGCACGTTGAAGGCAGCCGCCGATGAGATCTTTTGCTGCCAGGATTTATCTGTTGCCGTGCTGGTGTCGTAGCATGACAGCCACAGCTGACTGACGAACATTTTTTGAACAATAGTCAGCATAACAGCGGCCCCAAATTGCCTGCAGCCCTGGCAACCCGCACTATTAGCATCCCTTACCCGAATCAGCCAAATGGAGACCGCCATGGGCAGTGCCGTAGCAGCCAACTTTCAGTCCTCCTCGCAGCCAGCCAACGCTGCCATTCGTAACGACTGGACCCTGGACGAAATACAGGCACTGCTGAACCAGCCGTTTAACTACTTGCTGTTTCAGGCCCAGACGGTTCACCGCCAATACTTTGACCCGAACGCGGTACAGGTCAGCACACTGCTATCGATCAAGACCGGTGCCTGTCCGGAAGACTGCGCTTACTGCCCACAAAGTGCCCGCTACGATACCGGTCTCGAGAAAGAACGCTTGATGGAAGTGGAAGCCGTACTGGAAAAAGCCAAAGCCGCCAAGGCCGCCGGTTCTGACCGCTTCTGTATGGGTGCCGCCTGGCGCTCGCCACGAGAAAAAGACATGCCGTACGTACTGGCAATGGTTAAAGGCGTCAAGGAACTCGGCCTGGAAACCTGCATGACCCTGGGCATGCTCGACGAAGACAAAGCCAGCCGCCTGGGTCAAGCCGGGCTGGATTATTACAACCACAACTTGGATACCTCGCCTGACTATTACGGCGAAATCATCACCACCCGTTCCTACGGCGACCGCCTCGAAACCCTCGACAATGTTCGTAAGGCCGGTATGAAAGTCTGTTCCGGCGGCATTCTTGGTATGGGCGAAAGCCAGCGTGATCGCGCTGGCCTGTTACAACAACTGGCCAACCTGCCCCAACACCCGGATTCAGTGCCCATCAACCAACTGGTCAAAGTAGCCGGTACGCCACTGGAACATGCAGCTGACGTTGATCCACTCGACTTTATCCGCAGCATTGCAGTTGCCCGTATCCTGATGCCAAAGTCCCATGTGCGATTAAGCGCTGGACGCGAGGAAATGAGCGAGGAAATGCAAGCGATGTGTTTCTTTGCCGGAGCCAACTCCATCTTCTACGGCGAATGCTTGCTGACCACGCCTAACCCGGCGGCCAACAAGGATCAGGCGCTGTTCCGCAAACTGGGGATCAACTCCGAACACAAGGTCACTCAGGCACCACAACAACTGGACGACCTGATTGCGGCACCCCGGGATGAATCCGAGCTGTATGCTCGTCTCGGAGCCTGACTTCAACGGTCGCAAAAAGCAGACGCTAACGGTTCTTGCCGTCAGCGTCTAAGACCATAGTGATTCGTGACACAGTTCCGCTTTCCTTTGACCGCTGCCTGGCAGTACCATGGCTAACAGGTTCCAGTCACAAGTGATCGCCATGATTCATGACTCTGCCAGTCAATGCTCACCGGAAACATCCGGACTCAGTCCGCAACGTCTGAAATTACTTCAGAATATGCCTATCTTTGGCGCACTCAGTGCCGATGCCATCAATTTTATCGAAAGCCGCTGCATCCAGCGACAAGTCCAGGCACGACAGGCCTTCTTTTACGAAGACGATCCCGCCAGTTCGATTTTTGTACTGGAAACAGGCAACGCCGAAGTGATGAAACAGTGTGGAGATGAAATGCGCCAGTTGCGCCAACTAGGGCCAGGTGACAGCTTTGGAGAAATGGCCGTTGTCGATATGAACCCCCGCGGGGCAACGGTACGTGCCATTACCGACTGCGATGCACTGGAGCTGCCAGCAGCGGCCTTATACGAGCTGTACCAATACGATCTCGAGCAATTCACCCTGATCCAGATGAACATGCTGCGTGAAATCAGCCGCCGTTTGCGTTATCTCAACGCCAAGCTTGCCGCCACACGACCGGACATACTCGAAACTGCCTCAAAGGTTTAACGGCACCAAGCTCACCGCTGTTCACTCATAACGCGGGCGTATTTCCCTTACGTCCTGTGCCCTCCCGTACCCACGCCCATGTTGTACGGCAAACTCCGGTCAGTGAACACCGTGCTCACACCGCTATCGGGAGGGATTCCGGACGTCCATTAAAAACTTGCCATTCTCTGATAGTGTGATTGTCGATTAAGGTCAAAATACACCGACTCATATTCGACAGGAGCAGTTCATGATTACAGGTTACGCGGTATTTGAAGCAGGTGGAGAGCTTCGTCCTTATGAATACGATCCGGGGCCATTAGGCAGTCATCAGGTCGAGATTGCCGTTGAGTATTGCGGTCTGTGTCACAGCGATCTGAGCATGATCAACAACGACTGGGGCGTCAGCCAATACCCTTTTATTCCCGGCCATGAGGCTGTCGGTCGCATTGCTGCAACCGGCGATCTGGTCACCCAGTTCGCCGTCGGTGATATTGTCGGGCTAGGCTGGCAATCCGGTTTTTGCCACACCTGCGAATGCTGCATGAACGGCGACCACAACCTGTGTTATGCCGTTGAAGAAACCATTGTTGGTCGACACGGTGGCTTTGCCGATCGTGTGCGGGCCGAAGCCAGCAGTGTGATCGCGATACCAGCCGCTATTCCCATGGAACAGGCCGGGCCACTGTTTTGTGCTGGCGTCACAACCTTTAACCCGCTGATGCAGCAACAGTTATCACCTACCGCCAGAGTTGCGGTGATTGGTATCGGCGGACTCGGTCATTTGGCGCTGCAGTTTCTCAAAGCCTGGGGCTGCGAAGTCACCGCCTTCACCTCCTCCCCCGACAAAGCCGATGAGGCCCGACGCTTTGGTGCCCACGAAATTATCAACAGCCGCGATAGCGCAGCGCTGAAAGAGGCAAAAAACCGCTTTGATCTGATTATTTCAACCGTCAATGTCAAACTTGAATGGCGGCGCTACATCGCTACACTCAAACCCAAGGGCAAGCTGGTGTTGCTGGGGGTATTATTGGAACCGCTGGATATCAATCTGATTGGTCAACGAGCGGTGATGGCGTCTGAAGTGGGCAGTCCTGGTACCATCAAGACCATGCTCGAATTTGCCGCTCGCCACGACATCTTGCCGCAAACAGAAGTCATGCCGATGAGTGAAATTAACCAAGCCCTGGGCTATCTGGAAGCAGGCAAGCCGCGCTACCGCATTGTGCTGCAGCAGGATTTTGTCATGTTTGCCGCTGAACAGCACGGCACGTAATTCCCGTCAGCATGGATGATATGAGGCTTTGGCTACGTTCAATCTCAAAAAACAGCTAATCAGAAAAACCGGCTCAACAAGCCAGAACGACGCTGAATACGTAACTTCAGTTTACATTCCGCGTTGTGGGCCAGAGTCTCAAATTTATCAGCAATAAACTCGCTTTTGCCAGAGCTGGAAACGGTGCGATTCTGCTGCTTGGCAAAAGTGGTACTCCACAGATGCTTGGGACTCCAGTCATCAGGAACACTGCCAACAGGAATCGTCATGCCGGTATCCCGTAAAAAAAACTCGATGGAAAGACTTAGCCGGGGTTTAAAAGAGGCAACATGAGTACTGATATTGCTGACCGATTTCCATTCTCCCGAAGGGAATACGGTCAGTTGAGTGCTGTTATGGGTTGCACCACGAATACTGAACTTTTCAAACTGAAAAGTATGACTATCCTGTCTGATTTTGGCAGATGGGCTGACTATTGATTCATCCATTATGTGTCCTTACAGCTTATACCTACAAAATAGGTGGGTTGCCAACAAGTACTATCGGATCCTGAGAGGGGGAGCACAATAGCACCTGTTGACCAGCCTGATACTACCTTGGGAAAATTTCGGAATAAAGACTAAAAGTTGTCGTTGATGATGCCAACCATCAATAAAAGCATCAACCAATCCCCCCCGCAGGATCGGACAATTCGGGATCTGTTATCGAAGCTCAGCAGATCCCGATAGATTCTCAGACCAGGCTATTAATAGAATTAACCACTTTGTCTCTGGTGAAACCGAAGTGTGCCATCAGATCAGCAGCCGGTGCAGACTCCCCAAACGTATCCATACCAACAATGACACCCTGCAAGCCAACAAACTTGTACCAGTAATCCTTATGCAGCGCCTCAACGGCAACGCGTGCTGTCACGGCAGCGGGCAATACGGATTCAATGTACTGGGCATCCTGTTTACAGAACACTTCAGCACACGGCATGGACACCACGCGAACGGCCTTGTCGGCAATCTGCGCCGCCGCATCCATCGCCAGCCCGACCTCTGAACCGGTTGCAATCACAATCACGTCCGGGGTACCTGCGCACTCTTTCAGGATATAGCCACCACGAGCCACATTGGCAACCTGTTCTGCGGTGCGTTGTTGATGAGGTAGATTCTGACGTGAGAATACCAGTGCTGATGGACCATCTGCACGCTCTACCGCCGACTTCCAGGCCACTGCGCTTTCAACCGTATCACATGGGCGCCAGGTTTCCAGATTTGGCGTATTACGCAGACTGGCAACCTGTTCTACCGGCTGATGGGTAGGGCCATCTTCACCCAAACCAATGGAATCGTGGGTGTATACAAAAATAGCGCGTTGCTTCATCAGCGACGCCATACGCACAGCGTTGCGGGCGTATTCCATAAACATCAGAAAGGTAGCGCCGTAAGGAATAAAGCCCTTGTGCAATGCAAGGCCGTTCATCATGGCGCTCATGCCAAATTCACGCACGCCATAAAACAGATAGTTGCCGCTGGCATCTTCAGCGCTGATGCCGTTGGCACCCGACCACAAGGTCAGGTTGGAACCGGCCAGGTCAGCAGAACCGCCGAGGAGTTCCGGCAGCAGCGGACCAAACGTGTTCAGTGTGTTCTGGGATGCTTTACGAGAGGCGATTGTATCGCCCCTGGTCTGGCATTCGGTGATGTAGGCAGCCGCCTTCACGCTGAAGTCAGCAGGCAATTCACCTTTCATCCGACGTTCAAATTCAGCAGCCAGTTCCGGGTAAGCCACAGCGTAGGCAGCAAATTTGTCGTTCCAGGATTGTTCGGCGGCGGCACCTTTTGCTTTCGCGCTCCAGCCTTCATACACATTGGCCGGGATTTCAAACGGGCCATGTGTCCAACCCAGCCGTGCACGCGTCAGAGCAATTTCATCATCACCCAATGGCGCACCGTGGCAATCTTCCTTGCCTTCTTTATTAGGCGAGCCAAAACCAATGATGGTCTTGCAACAGATCAGGGTTGGTTGCTCGATATTGGCCCGCGCAGTGTCAATCGCCATCTTGATTTCTTCGGAATCATGGCCGTCCACGTGGCGAATGACCTGCCAGCCATAGGATTCAAAACGGGCAGCCGTATCGTCGGTAAACCAGCCATCAACGTCTCCGTCGATAGAAATGCCGTTGTCGTCGTAGAAAGCGACCAGCTTGCCCAGACCCAGAGTACCGGCCAGAGAACAGACTTCATGAGAGATACCTTCCATCATGCAACCGTCACCCATAAAGACATAGGTGTTGTGGTCAACGATGTCGTGGCCCTTGCGATTAAACTGGGCGGCCAATACTTTTTCTGCTACCGCCATACCAACACCATTGGCAATGCCCTGACCCAAAGGTCCGGTGGTGGTTTCAATGCCCGGGGCGTAGCCGTATTCGGGGTGACCTGGCGTTTTGCTGTGCAGTTGACGAAAACTCTTCAGGTCATCAATGGACAGCTCGTAGCCAGTCAGGTGCAGCAGCGAGTAAATCAGCATGGAGCCATGACCATTGGACAGGATAAAGCGGTCACGGTCAGCCCATTCCGGATTGTTCGGGTTGTGTTGGAGATAGTCGTTCCACAGTACCTCGGCGATATCAGCCATGCCCATTGGGGCGCCTGGATGGCCACTTTTGGCCTTCTGGACAGCGTCCATACTTAATGCACGGATGGCGTTAGCCAGTTCGGTACGAGAGGTCATGTTACGACTCCTGATTGTGTCAATGTTAGCAAGCACAGGATAGCAGACCGGTAGCCTGTCGATGGAAATCACTCTCCTGGCAGCTGCTGTGCCATATGCTGTGTCATATAAAGGCGCGCATTGTCGCTCAGAGCCACAGCAAGGGCAATGACGTTGCCGCAGACCGACGACCTTCATTGCTATGCAACATGACCAACCAGGGCAGGAACCACCCGCGCCTGCATCTGAGAGCAGACATAGACGGGGCGGGGCTTACTGGGCGTACCCGGTTCAAGCATGGGTTTTCGACACCGCAACAGGTACAATCGCGGCCTTCACGCTTTTACCGGATGGTTCATGAACGACGAAATCAATTACAAAAACAACCCACTGCATGGCGTAGGGTTAAAACAGATGCTGGTTGAGCTGGTGGGGCACTACGGCTTTGATATTCTGTTTGCGTATTTGAACATCAACTGTTTCAAAACCAATCCGGGGATTGATGCCAGTGTGAAGTTTCTGAAAAAGACCACCTGGGCCAGAGAAAAGGTTGAGGTCTTTTATTTGTATCAGTTCAAGAATTTGCCCAAGGCTTCATCCACCCAGTTTGCTCTGCCTCCCAGAGACCGGATTATTCCCGCCCATCAGGCACCAGGGGAACCTGCAGTTCTGAGCCTGGAAGATGCTGATCGGTTGCGGGAAAAACGTGAAAAGCAGGCCACGGAACATGGCAAAGGGCCTCGTTCGCGCCAGGGTAACAATGGCAGACACAGCGGCACTGGCCATTCCCGCAATACAACGCCATCAACAACGTCGTCAACAACACCTGACAGCCGCAAAATTGATCCCTGGGCCAAAGCACGGGACAAGTTTGAATAACCGCTGAAGCCGATGACCAATTACTTCGGCAGTAGCCGATACAGCTTGGTATCCGTGATATCGGCAGCCTCCGGCAACGGCATGTCTATCTGGCTACGTTCTGCCTGAATCACCTCAATCTCAAACGTCGTCTGATACAGCGCCAACAACTCCTGATCAATATCAAAAGGTTGTTCCTGTTCGTCCGGGTCTTCCACTGTCAGCAGATAGACCGGGCATTGCCCGGCTGGCAAAATGTCATGCATGTGCTGCACATAGAGACCACGAATCGCCGGATTCAGCGCGGTCAGGGATGCCCGATCAAACACCAGATCAATATGGCCCAGCTGCGCCATCGTCAGCTGAAAAAAGTCGCCACTGAGTATGGTGATGTGCTCGCTGCGCCAGCAGATAAAATCACCCGCCCGGCTGCGCTGGTAATCAATCTGGTTTTCGACAAAAAACGCTTTAACAGCAACCTGGCTGAGTTCTACTCCTACGACGTCATAGCCCTGTTGCGCCAGCCACAGCATATCGAGGCTTTTGCCACACAACGGCACAAACACCCGGCTGTTGTCTGCCAGCCCCAGCCTGGGCCAATGGTTTACCAGTAAACGACTCGCCGCATCCTGATGAAACTCAATCTGGTCGTTACGCCACATGGATAACCAGGCTTGATTATCCTGACCTGTGCTGATGGCTGCTATCGCAGTTGCCGTTTTACGTTTATTCATGAAGATCCGGCGTGAGTCACAGCACACGCGAATCAAAACCGACACAGGGTATGTCAGCTCAGGCTTGTGGTGACACACCCTATCACAAAATCAGGGGGCATCCGGATCAACACCAATAACCACACAAAAGTTATGGACTAATACCCGCAATCTGAACATTGTGATCCCACACTGACCGAATCGCTCTTATATAGTGAATACCTTTTATGCTCATGCATTTTTTTTATCGATGACAAGGAACCATTCAGCCACCGATTTATCCACTGCGATTCGGCGTTACAACAACATCGGCCTGCGCAGGATACTGCCATGAATAATGACCCTATCGATCCACAGGTTTACGATTTATACGACGAATATTGTCATTCAGGCATGAGCAGGCGAGATTTTCTCTCTCGTGCTGCAGCTCTCACTCTGGTCACCGGCTCCGGTCTGGCCATGGCACAGGCACTCCTGCCCCGTTATGCCGAGGCGGCAACGATTTCCTTTACCGATGATCGCATCAAGGCAACCTATATAGACTACGACTCTTCTGGCGGGACGTCGGGTCGCATGCGAGGTTATCTGGTCAAACCTGTGGGAGAGGGTTCTTTCCCGACCGTGGTAGTGATTCATGAAAACCGTGGCCTCAACCCCTATATAGAAGATGTCGCCCGGCGCCTGGCAGTCGCCGGGTTTCTGGCACTGGCACCGGACGGATTATCACCCGTCGGGGGTTATCCAGGGAATGACGACGACGGTAAACAGTTACAGGCCAGCCTGAATCAGGAAAAATTGTTCACCGATATGTTGAACAGTGCCCGTTTTGTCAAAACTCATCCACTGTCCAGCGGCAAGCTGGGGGCAACCGGTTTCTGTTATGGCGGTGGCGTCGTGAACCAGCTGGCGGTTGTTATGGGGTCTGACCTGAATGCCGCAGTACCGTTTTACGGTCGCGCCGCAGAGAGTCATGAAGTACCCAACATCCAGGCACCACTGATGATTCATTACGCTGAGGACGATCCGCGTATCAATGCCATGCGTTCAGGCTACAAGGCGGCGTTGACAACCCACAAAAAAGACTTCGTGATGTACAGCTATGAAGGTACCCGTCATGGCTTCCACAACAATTCCACCCCACGCTTTAATGAGCTGCAAGCCGATATCGCCTGGGAACGGACAGAAAATTTCTTTAAAAAACAGCTATCCTGACCCTCTCACTCTACCGATCAGACTGATTCAACTGGCTCCGGGATAACGCTCTGCGCTACAGTCGCGGGCGTTATGGTTTGTCTACCGACAAGGAGCCTGAATGAAGTATGTGTTTCCCCTGTTCTCAGGGTTAGTGGGCGTGCTGCTTAACGGTGTGGCGCTGGCGGCCAACGAAGAGTCGGACAACAGAACCAGCCGTGACCCGGTCATGGACAACTCGCCAAAAAGCGATGGAATACCCTCGCCGATTGACTGGTTAGCCAGTTTGCCAACGCTTCACTACCACAGTCTGGTATATGGCTTTCAGGGTGAACTGATCCCAACCACGGAACCCATGCTGCTGGGTCAGCATCATGTATTGGCAACCGGCCTGGAGCTGCCGCACTACGACCGCAACATCCGTATGGATTTGCAATCACTGGTCGAAGAACAAACCGTATTTTATCCAGCCGTGATTTTGCTCGATGCGCAATTTGATGCCTTGGAAATCTACAACAATCCCGTACTGATCAGCGACACCAGCAGCCGCAACGAAGGAGTTTACCTCCAGCTGGAAGTAGATCCTGAAACCCGCTATCTGGTGGTGTTTACGGATGCCGAATGGTTGGGACGTACGCTGACGCAGCAACCGCAAACCAAGCGTTTGATCATAGGCGACAGCTATGTGACCGATCAGACGGTGCTCCAGCAAGGCAGCTACCTGACCACCGATACCCCGACCCTGAAGCTGGCCATTCCAGCCCGAACCGAGTCCGCCCCCAACTACTTGCACCGGGGCTGGGAAATCGGCCTGGGAATGGATTTTGGCGGTGAAAAAGTCGCCGAAAATAAACAGGGCGAGCCGTACAATGCCGGAGCTGGTGCAATTTTGTATGGCGGTTACGCCATACCCGCCAGCCGTCGCATCGAAACACGGGCACGACTGGGTATTCTGTACCAGGGCGGCGAAGGTAATAGTCAGGGCTTGGTGATGCAGCTTGATGCCGGTTATCACTATCCCCGGTGGGCAGCCGGTGCCGGTTTGCACATCGATATAGCCCATAGCATCAAGGACAGGGATGGTACCCGGACGGCGTTGGACAATACCCTCAGCCCACGGCTTTTTATTGAATACAAGGTGACCCGAGCGATGCGCTTTGAACTGGCCTATAAATCCGCCACCTATCATTCAGACCGACAGACCTTTAACGGCGACTCGCTTGGTGTTTTTATGACCTACCACTACTGAGTCTGCTGTCATGCTGTATACGACCAAGCACACCAAACGACCCACTACATCGGAGTACCAACAACTATGGCCAACTTATTACGTCCAATACTGCTGGGCCTGATCGCGGTCATCTCCGCCACAGCACACGCAGAGATGGTCGGCGAAGTCGACACCGCCTTCAAACTGATTGGAAAAAACCACAAGATAGTCATAGAAGCGTTTGATGATCCCAAGGTAGCGGGAGTGACCTGCCATCTGAGCCGCGCCCAGACTGGAGGTATCAGTGGCTCACTCGGGCTGGCGGAAGACACGTCAGACGCCTCCATCGCTTGCCGTCAGATTGGTCCGATCCGTTTTCTGGATACTCTTGACGATGGTGAACAGGTATTCACCAAACGCACTTCCTTGCTGTTCAAGACCATGCAAGTGGTGCGATTTTTTGACCGTAAGCGTAATACGCTGATCTACCTGGTGTACTCCGACAAAATGGTCGATGGCTCGCCGAAGAACAGTATTTCTACCGTCCCTATCCAGGACTGGCGTACGCCAGCAAACAACTAATCATACGAACTCTCAGCGACCATGGATCCGGCCAGCCCTGCTTATCCGCTCGTAACCACTTTCTGGACGGCGACGAGCGGGCGGTACGCTGGAGCTGGCTAAGGCTTGTTCACCACACCACACTGCTGATCACCGTAGTAGTTATCCGCATAGTTACACCCCTGAGTCGGGCAGCGGCCCGATTGTGGGGCCGGTGTAGCAGAGCGCGCTTGAGATTGCCGGGTCGCACCTGCTTCAAGCTGGGAAACCACGGCGATATAACGAAAGATACTATTCATGGCTAATCCTCTGTTTGTCTATCAACACAGTCAGATTAATCAGTATGGACTATCAGGGATAATGACATTTTACTCTCCCGCTAATAGATTAAGGCAATAAGAAAACAAGTTTCAATAATCTTACCAACATCTCTACCCATAACCTTACTAATAACTTTACCCGTAGAACTTATTTCAATTCACCCACCGCAGTGCTGTTTCTGACCAATAAAGCATGGGGAAATCTACTCTGCCGTTATCCTCGTTGCCCTGGGAGGTGCAGTACCAGACAACAACGTACGCTGACGTACCCGCCGATCAAACCAGAGCATCATCGCGGCGACCAGCAACGCCGCCAGATCCACGGCCAGACTCGCGCCATGGGCAGAGATCGCTGCGGTGTTCCCGAGCAACGCCAGCAGCAGACTGCAGGTCGGAATCAACAAGACGCAAATCGCCGTTGCTTGTAGCAACTCATGTCCAGCACGCTCACTGCCACGTATACATGCCCACAACAGCCAGGCTAACCAGGTCAGGTAATAACCCCAGACCACCAGCACATTGGCCTGATTATTATGGCTACCCAGCAACCCTGCTGATGTTTTACTGACGACCATGGCAATCGCAACCCCGGCGATGGCTCCCAGACAAACCCCTGTTGTGGCATTAGCCATCCAGCGTACCGAGCGGGACTGCGCGGACATCGGCAAATCGGCTTTGCCGTCTTTTTTGCGCCGACTCCGAATCCACAACAGATTACCGCTGTAGAACACAAATGCACCGCTGATCCCCAACACAAAGTACAGCCACTTCACTGGTGTGCCACCAAAGCTGCCAAAGTGCATGCCAAAGAAACTGCTGACCAGCACACTCCAGCCATCCTGTTGTCCCGGTAATACACTGGTATTGGTGACTTCCAGCGTATACGGATTGAGAATGACGTAACCCTCGCGCGCGCCACGGGTGAGGTAAGCGTCATGAGTAACCGCCACTCTGGCCATCGCCCGCGCCGACTCCAGATTCATCAACTCAACCGCCTTGACGTCAAAACCCGGTGCTTGTTCATGTACCCGCGCAAGCAACTGGCTGATTGGCGGCAACTCGCTGAGCGGCTGCGCCGTGGCCACGGCTCGCGGCCCAAACATCGCTTGCTCACCGTACACGACGCCTTTCAAGGCACCATATAATAGGTCATGAAAGGCAAATACCACCACGGTAACGGCAATCACCAGATGGAACGGCAAACTGGTGATGCCGATCAGATTATGAGCGTCTAGCCAGAAACGCTTGCGGCTTTTTTCCGGGCGCAGAATCAGAAAATCACGCAACAGCGTGGGTAACACCAGCACGACACCTGACACCAGCGCCAAGCTGTAAAGCAGGGCGGCCACTCCCATCAGGTACACACCAACAAGCTCGTGTCCCAGCTGCCCAGGTATACCGGCGCTGCGATGAAGCAGATCAATCAGCTCACCCAATTGGCCAGGAGTCTGCTGCTGCACCTGCAATTGTCCGCTTTCATCCAGACTGGCTTGCCAACGTGAAGCCGACAAGTTCAGTTGATGGTGATCCCCCTCTCCCTCGTTCCAGAATACCGGGGCGTTGCCCGGCGGATGGTCGCCCAGCTGTAATGTCAGTTCATGCCGGGCTGCCGGATACCGTTCCAGCACCTGACCCACCAGCAAATCCAGTTCGGCAGTGGTCAGTCTTGATGTCGGTACGACTTGTTGATCCAGCGCTTCTGACCATTGTTGAACAGGTTCTTCAAACATGGTTAATGCACCGGCAAAAAAACCGATAAACAACAACATCCCGGAGCTAATGCCCACCCAGGTATGCAAGGTTTTGTACATTTTTAATACATCACCACGCACCTTGAAGCCGTTTTTCATAACATGGCTCCATAGCGGACACAGTACAACGCGACATGACTGACTAATGCCAGCCCCCCCAGAATCAGCCAGGCCCGTGCGCCGCTTCGAAACAGATATACCGTCGTCAATATTGGTAACCAGACCAGTACGATCAGCCACATATTGAACTGCACCTTGTTCGCCGCAGCGATACCCCCTGGCCCCAGCCAGGCAAACAGACCACTAATACCCAGTGCCAACAAAAATCCGGCGACCACACCACTCAGGCTCTTTGACCACCAGTCATAACGCAAAGAACGTGACGACATCAGTCAGCCCTCCGACGCAGCAAAAACAGCGCCGGAAGTAACCCCAGCGCCAGCATGATCACCACCAGCCAGCTCAATATTGCGGCCAGCGGCGACAGCAGTAGTAGCCAGCCCAGCAACGACACACCCAGCGCGGCAAGTACAATCGGCCAGAACGCCTTGGATAACGGCTGTGACAGCCAGCGCTGATTGGGCAGGCACAGATACAGCAAGGCAACTGCCAGTATGGTCAGGCCGATAAGCAAAATAGTCGTGATCATCAGGATGTCCATCAGAAGCTGTAGGTGCCGCCCAGATAATAATTGCGCCCCAGTTCCACGGTGGTGATATGGGAATCCATATTATCCAGATTGGTATCGCCAATATTATTCACGCCAAACTTCAGTCGAACTGCCTCGTTCAGATCCATCAGGAAGCCGAGATCGGTACGGTAATACGACAGTTTGTGCACATTGGTCTGGGAATTGGCCCAGAAGGAGTAGGTCATACCTCCCACATAATTAACGCTCAGGCTGGCGCTAAGGGCATCTGTTGCCTGCATTTTCAGAGCGAGATTCGCCTGATGCTCGGGGCGATACTCAATCACCGCATCATCACCGTCCTTGACGCTCAGGCGGGTGTAGTTACCACTGACGGCCAGATGATCGGCAACATCCAGATCACCGCTCAATTCATACCCCCTGGACGTTACCTTGCTCAGATTGACCCAGATCGGGTGATACACCCCATCGTCATCTGCTGCACCCAGCTCACGCTCGATCTTGTCTTTCACTTCCGTATCAAACACATCCGCGCTCAAGGCCCAGTCAGGCTGACGCACTTCAACACCCAGCTCTTTGGTGATACTGGTTTCTGGCGTCAAATCCGGATTACCGGGAATATAACAACCCCCACCACAACTGATCTCGTTGTATTCCGGGCTTAACTTACGTCCGTCTGGAGCCTTGAAGGCTTTGCCGATTCCCCCTTTCAGAGTCACCGCATCGTTTAACTGGTACACCAGATAGCCTTTGGGAGAAAAGTGGCCACCAAAAATTTCATGATTATCCCAACGACCACCGAGCGTCAGTGTCAGCGCCTCCATCAGGGCAATTTCATCCTGCACAAAAACACCCACCTGATCGATGCTGTACTTGCCGGTGGCAACATAATTGATCGGGTCTTCCAGCTCCTGATGGCGGTAATCCACCCCGGCCACCAGGTCATTGGCTCCAAATGCCGTATTGCCGTAAGCCTTGGCATACAGGTTGGATTCCTTGGTGTGATGCTGGGGGGTCACGTAGCTGGTATTAAAATCGTCGACATCGCTGTGCTCGTACTTGATGTAGGCGGTGGTTGATGCGCTGTCCCATAATCCGGTATGTGTCAGCGCCAGGTCGTAACGACTGATTTCCTGCTCACGATACGAGCTGCTGCTATAGGCCTGGTAGGGCCGCTTATCCTGGTTGTAGCCAAAATCGATATCAATACTTTGCTGCTCGTTCAAATCCAGCGTCAGCGTTGATGTCAGGTTGCTGGCGGTTTTTTCTTCCTGATCCGGCACATCGTCATCGTCATTGGCATACCAGGCTTCGCGACTGTATTGGTCTGCGGAAACCGACAAGCTCACCTGGTCACTCAGGGAACCCATTGCAGTGCCTCCCAGACGATAACGGCCACCGTCTTCACCCGAATCGACCACGGTGTATTCGCCACTGACACTGCCGCGCCAGTCGCCCGCCGATTTTTTGGTGATGATATTGATCACCCCACCAATCGCATCCGAGCCATACAGTGCCGCCATCGGCCCACGAATCACTTCAATCCGCTCAATCGAAGTTACCGGAATGGAATTGAAATCAACGTCGGTTCCCTTGGCAAAAGCACCGCCAGACGACACCCGCTTACCATTCACCAACACCATGGTGTAATCACCGTCCAGACCACGAATCTGGATATCATCCCGGCCATTGCCATCCGTCAGGTTGTTCAACCCTGCATTCGCTCGCAGCAGATCACCAAGACTGTCCACAGGTGCCGCTTCAATCGCTTCAGCATCCAGAACCGTCGTAAAGGCAGGTGCAGTTTCAATCGGGCGCGCACTCATCGTTGCGGTAACGACCACGGCTTCAAGTTCAATAACAGACGAATCATCCGCCACAACGACAGATGACAAGCAGGTAGCGAGCGTCAGACAGGCGGGAGTCAGGCAGGGATACATCCCATTCAGAAGGGTAGAACGGCGGTTGAACTTGGTCATGAATCGGTGCTCTTAGTGGGTGATTGAGACTTTGATATCCTTATCAAATGCAAATAATATTATTTATCATTTATATTTGCATGTAAATACCACACACACTTGCCACTGCTGGCGGAACTCGTCAGCAGCGAACCGGATCAATAATGACCCGGTGATTGGCAGCCACAGCTTCTGGCAACCCAGGACACACTCTGCCAGGACACATTCTGGTTGTGGCCCTTTAAATCTCACCAAATTTCACCACGATCGTCTTTCAGACTTCGTACACCGGGTTATTCTGGTAAAGTAACGTCCGATTTGGCAAAGACGACATTCACAGAGGTTATTATGAAGTCCTTCTGGTCCCTGTTTACGACGGTTTTTCTGCTGTTGGCCTTGGTACAACCGGCTGAGGCAGGTAAAAAATTTGGCGGCGGCGGCTTTGGTAAAAGCTTTTCCACAGCCCCTGCCCAGAAAAAATCGGCAGCCCCTTCTTCCACTCAAAAAGATCAACCCGGTGTCAGCAATGCTCAACCTGCAGGCAAAACAGCGGGCAGTAAAACTGGTCTGATGGGCGGTATGCTCGGTGGCCTGCTCGCCGGTGGCATGTTTGCCTACCTGCTGGGCAGCGGTGCATTTGATGGCATCCAGTTTATGGACATCCTGTTGCTGGCATTGGTGGGGTTTGTACTGTTCAAACTGTTTGCCGGACGACGTCCACAGCCCCAATCGCAGCCACAAGCGGCGGGCCATCAACGACATGAACCCTTCCAGGCTGCAGCCAGTGAACCCGACACCGTGGCCCAGCGCAACGATCTGAGTGCCATGATGACCCCTACAGGCAACGAGGCACCGGTCAACCTGCCAGACGACTTTGACCAGATCGCCTTTATTGGCGGTGCACTGGATCATTATCGCCAGGTACAACAAGCCTGGAACGACGGTGATATGAACACCATCAAGGAATACGTTGCCCCCGAGCTGTACGCCGAACTGGCCCAACAACGTACCGCCATGGCCGATGCGCCACCACAGACCGAAGTACTCGATCTTGCGGCCGACATCGTACGGGCAGAACAAGACGGCTCCGTGCGTCAAATCAGCGTCCTGTTCCGTGGCCGCAGCCGTGATAACGGTGACCACTCCGAAGATGGCATATTCGACACCTGGCATCTGGAGCGCGATATGTCGATCGACAACGCCCCCTGGCTAGTAGTTGGAATTGAAGCCGACTGATAACCGCTACACCCTGCTTATCACTGAACGGAGCCTCACGGCTCCGTTTTTGTATCCAGACAACCGTCCGGTTCACATCCAGCGCCCTGCAGCAAGCGCCATACTTTTGTCATAATGACCTGCTCTTTCCCGGAGCAGTGGGTATAATCACCCACACTTTTTCACGGTAGCGATTACTGCCAGTCGTTGTCCTTGTCGTTGTCCTTGTTGGTGCCACATGAATCCAGACCTGAGCAAACTCCAGCCCTATCCGTTTGAAAAGCTTGCAAAACTGAAAGCAGCTGTCAGCCCTAATGCGGCACTGGAGCATATATCCCTATCGATCGGCGAACCCAAACACCCGTCTCCGGCCTTTGTGCAACAGGCCATGATCGACAACATCCAGGCACTGGAAAACTACCCCACCACCAAAGGCCTGCCAGAACTCAGTGAAGCCTGCGCCCATTGGCTCAAGCGCCGCTTCACCCTCAATCGCATCGATCCTGTGGCCCAGGTTATTCCCGTCAACGGCACCCGCGAAGCCATCTTTGCCTTCGCCCAGGCCGCCGTCGATCGTACTCAGCCACACCCGCTGGTGCTCAGCCCGAACCCCTTCTACCAGATTTACGAAGGTGCAGCTTACCTCGCGGGTGCCGAACCCTACTTCCTGCCCTGTATGGAAGCAACCGGCTTTAACGCCGATTATGCCTCCGTACCAACTGACGTTTGGGAACGCTGCCAACTGCTGTTTGTCTGCTCACCGGGCAACCCGACCGGCTCGACCCTGAGTATTGAGCAGTACAAGGAACTGATTGCACTGGCCGACCAATACGACTTTATTGTGGCCTCGGACGAGTGTTACTCCGAGCTCTGGGTCGATGGCAAAGAAGCTCCGGTTGGCCTACTGCAAGCCTGCGCCGAACTGGGCCGCGACGACTACGACAAGTGCGTGGTATTCCACTCGTTGTCGAAACGCTCCAACCTGCCTGGCCTGCGCTCCGGTTTTATTGCGGGCGACGCCAAACTGCTGAAACCTTTCCTGCTGTACCGCACCTACCACGGTTGTGCCCAGCCAATTCAGACCCAAATGGCCGCCATCGCCGCCTGGAACGACGAAGCCCACGTGGAAGACAACCGCCGCCAGTACACGCAGAAATTCAACACCTTTATCGAGATACTCAAGCCAGTCATCGACATCCAGCAAACCGACGCCAGCTTCTACCTGTGGTTAAAAACCCCGATTGCCGATGACCTGTTTGCCCAGCGCCTGTTCGCCGAGCAGCACATCACCGTACTGCCCGGCTCCTACGTTTCCCGCACCGTGAATGGCATCAATCCCGGCGCTGGCCGCGTCCGCATGGCACTGGTCGCCAGCGTGGAAGAATGCCGCGAAGCCGCTCAACGCATCCGCAGCTTTATTGAAACACTAAACACCGAACTGGCTGAACCAGCCTGAGGAGATAACCGTGAGCCTGACCCCGAATCCCTTTGGCACCGACATTACCACTGACGACATCCTCGATACCCTCGGCTTTTTTGACGACTGGGAGGAACGCTACAAATACATCATCGAGCTCGGCAAGCAGCTGCCATCGATGCCAGACGACAAAAAAACCGAACAACACCTGATTCGTGGTTGCCAAAGTCAGGTGTGGATCGACTCCGACATCATCGACGGCAAGCTGGTATTAGAAGCCGATTCCGACGCTCATATCGTCAAAGGCCTGCTTGGCGTGGTGCTCAGTGCCTACAATGACAAAACGCCCGCTGACGCTCTCGCATTTGATATTGATGGCTATTTTGCTGATATTGACCTGATCAAACACCTCAGTCCTACCCGTGGTAACGGTATCCGCGCCATGGTGCAGCGGATTAAAGAAATCGCTGCTGGCGCTTGAAGCAGACACTCTATCTGCAGACACTCTATCGACGCCCCCTGCCAAAGGGGTGTGCGTCTCCTCTCTGTAGCAGAACGGGTGGCGACGGTTGCGGTTGCATGGCAAGCCTGATCATCCGCAGCAACACCAACGACTAATTTATAAAAAATGAGTAGTAAGCCTTCTTCTCATTGATATACTAATTTTAATTATATTAGTAGTTGATATCATGAAGCGCCCACAAACTCCTCCCTATCACGATCAGCCACTGACCGCTCTGACGGCGATGAACCACGCCCAACTGCTGCATTTGTTTCAGGCAGACATCGGCCCCTGCGATGCGAAAGGGCGCTACCTGCACTGGGATAAACTGCGCCACCTGCCACCCCCAAGCGGTTTCAATGCGGAATTACACTGGATTGCTACCAAGCTGGTCCGAGAAAAAATAGCCCGGAGTATTCCTCTGCTCAATAAAGACAATCAGCCATTCCGGTTTTGTATTCCCGATACCCTGATGCGGGATTTATTGTGGATCAGCGAAAATGCCAGCGGCGCCATGGCTGCCGATGCCATCATGCAAGACAAAAGCACCCGGGAACATTATCTGATCAACAGCCTGATTGAAGAAGCCATCAGCTCCAGCCAACTGGAAGGAGCCTCGACAACCCGTAGAGTAGCCAAGGAGATGCTCACCAGCGCTAGAACACCACTGAACCAATCCGAGCGCATGATTGTAAACAACTATAAGGCAATGCAGTTTATTCGGGAATATCGGCACGAGCCATTGACCCCTTCGATCATTTTCGAATTACACCGACTGCTGACAGCAGGAACACTGGAGTCTGGCGATGAACATCTGGCCCGGCAGTTCAGACGTGTGGAAGATGATATTTGTGTCTTTTCTCAGGATGACCAACTGCTGCACGTACCGCCCAAAGCCGCTGAGTTACCCCAGCGGCTGCAGGCACTGTGTGATTTTGCCAATCAGACTGGCGATGATTCTGGAGAGATATTTATTCCTCCGGTGATCAAGGCCATCATTGTGCATTTTATGATCAGCTACGATCATCCTTTTGTTGACGGTAATGGCCGTACCGCACGAGCACTGTTCTACTGGATGATGGCGAAAGAGAATTACTGGCTACTGCAATACACCTCGATTTCAAGGGTGATCAAGAAAGCACCGGCGCAATATCAAAAGGCCTATCTCTATACCGAAACCGATGCCAACGATCTGACGTACTTTATTGACTACCAGTTGGATGTCATCAAAGAGTCAATTCATGACCTGCATAAGTGGCTCAAAGACAAGATGCAGGAGCTGAGAGAAACCGAAGATGTGCTCAGTGGCTCTGCTCTGCAGGGACAGTTGAATCATCGTCAATTATCTATCCTGAAACATGCTTTGAAGAACCCCGGTTATGAATACAGCATCAAGGGCCATCAGCATTCCCACGGAGTAGTGTACCAGACGGCACGTACCGATTTATTGAATTTGGCAGAAACATTCCAGTTACTGAAGCGCTACAAGATCGGCAAAAAAGATACCTTTATTGTTCCTCACAACCTGAAGGACATCATCAGAGAAAAAGCCCGTCAATAGCGAAACAACGGCATAACCATGCGCCACAGAAAACAGAAAAGGGCGCCGAAGCGCCCTCTAACAACCGTTGTGTAACAACCGCCGTGTACTGCTGTGAGTATCAGTTAAGCTGATAGTCGTAAGTCATATCGTAGTCGGAGATAACTTCTACGGGTGAACCTCCAGCATCAACTGTCATGGTCTGAGTAAATTTCAGCGTAAAGGTCTTGCGCGTATCGGTATCGGTTACCACAGTGACAACCAGGTCGGTGATATCAGAACCAGCAGTCTCGAAGCCAGCGGCGGCCCGATCTTCAAGTTCAGACAAGGAATCCGGTGCCTCCAGCCCTTCAATGGTGACCGCAGGAATAGCCGTCGTCGTTACTCCGGATTTAAACGTGCCGCTGAAGGTCAGCGTCCACTCGCCATCCAGGTTGCTGTTGTCACCGCCGCCAATGGTGATGCCATCGGTATCGATATCGACGTCGTAGTCATACACCAGACCGTTCACTTCAACGATGAAAGAACCTGCGCTGAAGTCGATATCGATACTGATAAGATCCAGTACCGCATCCAAACCACTGCCGTTGGCGCTGAACTCGGTCGTAAAAAAGTCGTAACTGTCAGCATCCAGACCATGATCGGCAAACTGTTCACTGAAATTGGCATTAATCTGCGCCTGAACGTCAGCAAGATCATCGCTGGAGAAGCTGGTAGCGGCGGAGGCCCAGTTTTGTTGCAGCGTCGCCAGGCTGGTTTCGCCATTGGCCAGGAACATCGCCAGCGTGGTCATCGGTGTAATATTGGCGATGCTGTTGGCGGTTGCCGCAAAAGAATACTGTACGTCCGAACCATCGTCAGGAGCAGCACGCAGCAAGAAAGGCGCTGACATGCCGGTTACTGTAATGGTGTAGCTGCCGTCAGCCTCGATCGCGACATTGACTTCTGTACCACTGGCGTCTGTTACATAGACAAAACCGTCAATCGCGGCACCGGTGGCCGCTGTACCTTCCAGCGTCGCATCTGCTGAGTTGCTGCTATCGTTATTATCACTGCTGCTGTCATTGCTATCGCTACTACCACAACCCGTAATGGCCAGCGTGCTACTGATCAGAGCGGCAGACATCCAGCCCGTTAATGAATGAGTCCAGTTCATGATTTGATTCCTTTGTGCTTATCACATGGTTAACTATTTGGGTCTGATCACCGGTAGATTGGTGTTCCGGTTTCCAGAACGGTCAAAGAGTAACCAGCTTTGGTTTGGCAATACAATTCCTTACAAAACCAGTGCGAGCCTCTGTGCAGAGCGTCACAAATTCCCCTGATCGAACGTAGGACAAGCTGGCAATAGATAGGCTGGCTACCGCGCCACAGAGTATTTCCGGGTCTCAGCCGCTGGCTTGCAAGGCATTGATAAATGCTGCAGTGGCTGATAGCGGGTAAACGATCGATGGCAAAACACGATAGAAAGGCGATAGAAAGGAGGGACAAAAATACCAGAACCGAGGTATCACCACGAGAGGCAAGAAACAGCAACAGACAGGAGGCGAAGGAATTCGCCGCCGAGACAAACCGATGGCGGTAACGGTTCCAGAATAAACCTCATTACCGCCAACAGAAGGCCAACAGGTGCGGCCAAACATCAGCTCAAGACTGATTCAGGCAGCCAGATCAGGCAATCTTTGGATCCAGCTCACCGGTCAGGTAACGCTCGTACATCACGTCCAGAGAGTCGACCTTGATCTTGCTGGCATTACCTGCGGTACCGAAGGCTTCGTAACGGGCAATACAGATGTCGGACATTGCCGTCACGGTTTCTTTCAGGTATTTACGCGGGTCAAATTCACCTGGGTTCGCTGCCAGAAAACGACGGATGGCACCGGTAGACGCCAGACGCAAGTCGGTATCGATATTCACCTTGCGGACGCCGTACTTGATGCCTTCAACGATCTGTTCAACCGGCACGCCGTAGGTTTCCGGAATTTCGCCACCAAATTCGTTGATGATCGCCAGCCACTCTTGAGGCACAGACGACGAACCATGCATGACCAGGTGAGTACCTGGAATACGCTGGTGAATAGCCTTGATGCGGTCAATCGCCAGAATGTCATCGGTTGGCGGACGGGTAAACTTGTACGCGCCGTGGGACGTACCACAGGCAATCGCCAGAGCATCGACACCGGTTTGTTTGACGAAATCGGCCGCTTCTTCCGGGTCGGTCAACATCTGGTCGTGGCTCAGAATACCTTCTGCGCCAATACCGTCTTCTTCACCAGCCTGACCGGTTTCCAACGATCCCAGACAACCCAGTTCACCTTCTACTGACACACCACAAGCGTGCGCCATTGCGACGGTACGACGGGTGACCTCGACGTTGTATTCGTAGCTGGTTGGCGTTTTGCCATCGGTTCCCAGTGAACCGTCCATCATCACTGAGCTGAAGCCCAGCTGAATGGAGCGCTGACAAACATCTGGCGAGGTGCCGTGATCCTGGTGCATACACACAGGAATGTGCGGAAATTCTTCTACCGCTGCCAGAATCAGGTGGCGCAGAAAAGGGGCACCGGCGTATTTACGTGCACCGGCAGAGGCCTGCACGATCACAGGAGAGTCGGTTTTGTCGGCGGCCATCATGATGGCGCGCATCTGTTCCAGGTTATTGACGTTGAATGCCGGTACGCCGTAGCCAAATTCGGCGGCGTGATCCAGCATCTGACGCATGCTGATAAGTGCCATAAATTAGTATCCTTCTGACTGATTATTCTGACCGACTCGCAGACCGAGCCAGCCGGTTATAGTTTTGGCGCTTATTTGGCGCGCTCTTCCAGTACGGCGACGGCAGGCAGGACTTTTCCTTCAACAAATTCAAGGAACGCACCACCACCGGTGGAGATATAAGATACCTTATCTGCAATGCCGTATTTATCAACCGCTGCCAGAGTGTCACCGCCACCGGCAATCGAAAAAGCATCCGATGCAGCGATGGCAAGCGCCAGGGTTTTGGTGCCTTCACCGAACTGGTCAAACTCGAATACGCCTACCGGGCCATTCCATATGATAGTGCCGGCCTGTTGCAGTTGTGCCGCAAGAGCTGCCGCAGAATCCGGGCCAATATCGAAGATCATATCGTCTTCGGTCACATCATCTGCCGACTTCAGAGTGGCTTCGGCGGTTTCAGAAAATTCCTTGCCACACACCACATCGGTGGGCACTGGAATTGAGACTTTTTCCATCAGCTTTTTCGCCGCTGGAATCAGATCGTCTTCGCACAAGGATTTCCCCACTGGCTTACCGGCAGCGGCCAGAAAGGTATTGGCGATGCCGCCACCGACAATGATCTGGTCACAAATGTCGGACAGGCTTTCCAGGACTTGCAGCTTGGTCGATACCTTGGAGCCACCCACAATGGCCACCAGCGGACGGGCCGGTGTTGCCAGCGCCTTGCCCAAGGCGTCCAGTTCTGCCGCCAACAGCGGGCCAGCACAGGCAACCGGAGCAAATTTCGCCACCCCGTGCGTCGATGCCTGGGCGCGGTGAGCGGTACCAAAGGCATCCATTACAAAGACATCACACAGCGCCGCGTAGGCTTTGGAGAGCGCTTCTGCGTCTTTCTTTTCGCCGGTGTTAAAACGGACGTTTTCCAGCAATACCAGCTCACCTTCCGCAACGTCGACGCCGTTTTCGAAGTCCTTGACCACCACAACGTCACGACCCAGCAAAGCCGACAGATGAGCTGCCACTGGCTGCAGCGAAAATTCGTCGTCGTATTCACCTTCGGTCGGACGACCGAGATGGGACATCACAATGACACGAGCGCCCGCTTCCAGTGCGTGCTGAATGGTTGGCAGAGCAGCACGGATGCGTGCATCGGACGTCACCTTGCCCGCTTTCACCGGTACATTCAGATCTTCACGAATCAGAACGCGCTTTCCCTTCAAATCCAGATCGGTCATTTTGATCACAGACATTGTGGCTTTCCTCATTTGTGTTGCAGGCGTCGCAAGCGCCCTGACTGTTTTTGTTAGTAACTACAATTAATCATGACTACGAATTATTGCCTGTGGATGATGCCGTCATCGCTGACTCACCCGGCGCTTGTCTCATACACAACGCAGTATCCAGCATCCGGTTGGCAAACCCCCATTCGTTATCAAACCACAGCAACAGTTTCAGCATCGAACCGGCGCTGACCCGTGTCTGGGTCGCATCCACAATGCCGGAACGCGGATCGTGGTTAAAGTCGATGGAGGCGTGAGGCTCGTAACTGATGCCCAACAGGCCACGAAACACGCCATTGGCGGCGGATTGTATCAGTTCGTTAACGGCCTGTGCGCTGGTATCACATTTGAGCTGCAAGCTCACGTCCAGAGCGGACACATTGATGGTCGGAACGCGTAAATGCAGGCTTTCGAGTTTGCCTTCCAGTGTCGGCATCAAGCGGGCAATCCCTTTCGGCAGCCCGGTATCAACCGGAATAATACTTTGTACCGCAGAGCGGGTTCGTCGCAGATCCGATGAATAGGCGTCGATCACCGGTTGATCATTCATGGCTGAGTGGATAGTGGTAGTAACGCCCCGCTCTATACCAAATTCACGTTCCAGTAAGGTCAGTACCGGCACCAGACAATTGGTAGAACAGGAGCTGTTGGAAATAATGCGCTGATGCGGCCGGATGCTCGTGTGATTGATGCCGTAAACAATGGTGTTGTCGACCGCACTGTCAGCAGGGTTGGAAATCAGTACCTTGCCAGCACCGCTGAGTAAATGCGCTTCGGCGTCGGCACGGCTACGAATCTGGCCACTGCACTCCAGCACAATATCGACCTGGCATTCGGACCAGTCCAACTTGTCGGGACTGGGCTGGCGGTATAACCGCACCCGATCTCCGTTGATGCGCAGATAATGGTCACTTTCCACCACCACATCTCCAGGGAAGCGACCATGGGTGCTGTCGTAACGCAACATGTAACTGACGGAATCGATATCGGCCAATTCATTAATCGCCACGATTTGCAGTTGCGGGTAATAACGGTTTTCGTAGAGTGCCCGGAGAACCGAGCGGCCGATGCGGCCGAAACCGTTAATGGCGATGCGGGTAGTCATAAAGTCTGGCAATCCGGCAAGTCATCCAACGTCTGGGGGCGCTATTCTCCGGCAATTGCCATGCAGTAGCAAATAGATCGCATGAGTCCAAAGCGCAGGCCAGATAAATCACTCAGTCAACAGGGTGTGAACCGCGCCATACAGGCCAAACTGTCAGCAAGAGATCGGCGGATACTCTCCCTATTGATCGCCGTCCAGCGGACAAACTCTCTCTTGCCAGCCAGCAAACAACAGTCTCTGTCGCATCACCAGTCGCACCACCATTCACCCCCTCTCGGAAGCCTGCCCTGCCGCGCCACAGTGGCATCCCAAAGAACTAGTACCAAGGTAGTGTCTTTTTAAACACGGATGGCAAATGACCCGATGGCAGAGCATCCAGCACACTGGCAGTGTCCATATTGCTTCAGGGTGTTCTGTCTCTCTGAACAATAAACTCTGTTTGCGATAACAATAAATACCCGGAGAACCAACATGATCTACGCAAATCCCGGCCAACCAGGCTCAGTAGTCACTTTTAAGGAACGTTACGGCAACTTCATTGGCGGCCAGTGGGTCGAGCCAGTTAACGGTCGTTACATGGACAACATCAGCCCGGTTAATGGCCAGGTGTTCTGTCAGGTTCCCCGTTCCGATGAAGCCGATATCAATCTGGCGCTGGATGCCGCTCATGCCGCCCAAACATCTTGGGGCAAGGCGTCTATGACCGAGCGTTCCAATATCCTGCTGAAAATTGCTGATCGTATTGAAGCCAATCTGGAAACTTTGGCAGTTGCTGAAACCTGGGACAACGGTAAAGCCGTTCGTGAAACCCTGGCTGCCGACGTACCACTGGCGGCGGATCATTTCCGTTACTTCGCCGGTTGTGCCCGTGCTCAAGAAGGCACCATTGGTGATATCGACGAAAACACCGTGGCTTACCACTTCCACGAGCCTCTGGGTGTGGTTGGCCAGATCATTCCATGGAACTTCCCTCTGCTGATGGCCGCCTGGAAGATCGCTCCTGCGCTGGTGGCTGGTAACTGTATTGTTATGAAGCCAGCGGAACAGACTCCGGTTTCTATTCTGGTACTGATGGAATGTATTGCCGACCTGCTGCCACCAGGCACACTGAATATCGTTAACGGCGTCGGCGCAGAAGCCGGTCAGGCGCTGGCCACATCTACCCGTATCGCCAAGATCGCTTTCACCGGTTCTACTCCGGTTGGCGCACACATCATGAAGTGTGCCGCTGAAAACATCATTCCTTCTACTGTTGAGCTGGGTGGCAAGTCACCTAACGTTTATTTTGCCGACGTCATGGATCACGAAGACAGCTTCGTCAGCAAGTGTGTGGAAGGTGCAGTACTGGCGTTCTTCAACCAGGGTGAAGTCTGTACTTGCCCTAGCCGTTTGCTGATTCAGGAAAGCATCTACGAGAAGTTTATCGGCAAAGTGATCGAGCGTATTGGCCAGATCAAGCGTGGCAACCCGCTGGATACTGACACCATGGTGGGCGCACAGGCTTCCCAGCAGCAGTACGAAAAGATCCTGGGTTACCTGCAAATCGGTCGTGACGAAGGTGCCGAAGTGCTGGTCGGTGGTTCCGCTGAATCTCTGAACGATGACTTGGGCACTGGTTACTACATTCAGCCGACGCTGATGAAAGGCCACAACAAGATGCGTATCTTCCAGGAAGAAATCTTCGGACCAGTGGTTGCAGTAACCACATTTAAAGATGAAGCCGAAGCACTGGAAATTGCCAACGACACCGAGTTTGGTCTGGGTGCCGGCGTTTGGTCTCGTGACATGAACGTAGCGTACCGCATGGGTCGTGGCATTCAGGCTGGTCGAGTCTGGACCAACTGCTACCACGCTTACCCTGCACACGCAGCCTTCGGTGGTTACAAAAAATCCGGTGTTGGCCGCGAAACCCATAAGATGATGCTGGATCACTATCAGCAGACCAAAAACCTGCTGGTCAGCTACAGCACTGATCCACTGGGTTTCTTCTGAGTCCGGTAAACACCATTGCCAGATAAACACTGGCGGGCTGCCTGACCCGCCGGTGTTGTTTCATACTCAGGGTTATACCGAATTGTTTAGACCTCAACCTCTCCCTCGGAGAGGCCTGTTGGCGTGTTGTACGCCTTTCCGCTGCCCTTGATGGCAGCGGTTTTTTCCTGCTGCTGCCTGCCAGCTCCCCGCTATGACATCGACGACAACGGCAAACGCCGCACCGACAGCCAATACCTTTCGAGCAAACCGAATCTGCCAGCTTAATATTTGCGCTTTTTTCGAATTCTCCCTGCGCTAGACTGACTGCTTACCCAATCAGGACTGAATCGGAGAACAACATGGGTCTACTGATCAACGGCCAGTGGCAAGACCAGTGGTACGACACCGAGAAAACCGGTGGTGCCTTCCAGCGCGAAGACGCCCAGTTACGCAACTGGGTAACCGCTACCGGTGCAGCAGGCCCCAATGGCGTTGGCGGTTTCAAGGCAGAATCCGGCCGCTATCATTTGTACGTTTCGCTGGCCTGCCCCTGGGCTCACCGTACCCTGATCTTCCGTCAACTGAAGCAACTGCAAGCTCATATTGACGTGTCCATCGTGTCACCCGACATGCTGTCTAACGGCTGGGAGTTTGATACCAACCACCCGGACAAGAAATTTCGCAGCAGCGGCGACACCCTGTTTGGCTCAACCTGCATGCACCAGATTTATACCCGCCACAAAGCGAACTACTCCGGTCGGGTAACGGTGCCGGTACTGTGGGACAAGCAACAGAATTGCATCGTCAGTAATGAGTCATCAGAAATTATTCGTATGATGAACTCGGCTTTTAACGACCTGACCGGCAATACCGACGACTATTATCCCGCTGACCTGCGTCGCCAGATCGATGGCATTAATGAGCTGGTTTATCACAAGATCAACAATGGCGTGTACAAATCCGGCTTCGCCACCGCTGCCGACAAGTACGAAGTGGCGGTTAGCGACCTCTTTGATGCCCTCGATAGCGTAGAAGCCATCATTGCCAGACAAGATTTTCTGGTCGCCGATGCCTCTGGACGCGGGGTATTAACCGAAGCCGACTGGCGTCTGTTTACCACGCTGGTGCGTTTTGATGCGGTGTACGTGGGCCACTTCAAATGCAATATCCGCCGTATTGCTGATTACCCGGCACTGTCGGACTATTTGCAGCGGCTGTATCAGCACCCCGGCATTGCCGCGACCGTCAACATCGATCATATCAAGCGCCACTACTACTACAGCCACGACACCATCAATCCAACCCGGATTGTACCGGTCGGCCCGCAACTGGCATTTTTGCAAGACTGACCACACACCGCTCAATACCGCGCAATGACGGCTAATACTTTCCGGGAGGCCGTACCGCCGTACTCGCAACAGTGGTGATCGAGCCCTTCATTATCGACGTGCGGGGCATCGATACCCCGGACGCCGCCATTCGATAACCGCTAACATTCAACACATTCAGTTTCGGTTCAGCCTTTGGTTCTAAGCTCCTGCGATCAATAAAGGAGATAGCGCCATGACCGGGCAAACCCAACCCGTTGCTGTGCCTGTACGTCCAGTCAGATCCTGGGCCAGGCAGCATTATTTATGCCTGCTGATATTCACGGCTGCCAGCCAAACTCAGGCTGGCCCTTCATTTTCCGCCGCTCTGGAAGCCAGTTGGCAATCCACACCGGAGCAGCAGGCACTGGAAACCGCCCAATCCCTGCAGCAACATCGTCGTCCAGACTGGCTAGTGGAAACCCCGGCACTGGCCATCGATTATACCCAGGGCGATCACGCCGCAGCGATCGGCGAAGAATGGCAAGTCAGCCTGAACGCAACGCTGAGCAAACCAGGGCAGTATCAGACCCGCAGCCAACTCAGTCAGACCGCCGCCCAGCTGATCACCAGCGAACGGGATTATCAGCGTTGGCTCTGGTCAGGCCGCTTACAAAGCTGGTGGTGGCAGAGACAACAGCTGTCACTGCAACAGCAGCGTAACCACAATCGTCTGACGGCGATGACCCAACAACTCGACTGGCTGCAATTACTGGTCAGCCAGGGCGAACGCCCGGCCGCAGACCGGCTGCCGCTACAACAAGCCTTGCAACAGCTAAAGGCAAGCCAACTGACGCTGCAAGGCCAGCAACAGGATCTTACCCTGCAATTTCGCCAATGGACGGGACAAGATCAGTTACCCGACGACTGGCACTTTGTTCCCGTAACGGCACAGCCACTGGAACAACACCCCTTGTTACGCTTTCAGGTCGAACAACGTCAGCAAGCCCTGTTGAATCAGACACTTAGCCGTCAGCAAGCGCTGACGCCGACGGTATCCCTGGGTATCAAACACCTGGCGGCCATCAACGATACGCCCGGCAGTGAACTACTGATGCTCGGTATCAGCCTGCCGTTAGGCAATGCTGGTTACCAGAACCAACGCACGCAGTTAAGCACCCTTGTTCAGCAACAACGGGCCGAACGGGATGTGCGCCAACAACTGCAACGCCAGCAACAGGTATTGGCCAGCCAATTGCCACAACTGGCTGTCCGGGTAGAAGAACTGGCACAACTCAGTGACGATGCCAGCCAGCAGTACGACGCCCAATATCAAGCTTGGCGTCAGGGGCAGCTATCGGGACTGGAATGGTTACAGGTGCAAAACAGCATCTGGCAACTGCAGCAACAGGCCGACGATGCCCGTCTTGCCTACCAACAAGCCATCAGCGACTGGAACCAACTTCAGGGTGAGATACCGCAATGACGTTTTTGAATGCCTCAAGCCACACCCCAGTAACCCGTACCTCTGTAACCCGCACCTCTGTAACCCCCACAGTAGCTAAACGCCAGCACCGGCTCGGCATGCTGCCACTGGGCGCCTTGCTGGGGACACTCTTCATCGCCACCAGTCAGGCCGATGTGCTGCCACTGGATCGCTCGGAACAGCAGCGTCTTGGCGTCGAATTCAGCACCCTGACGACTCTTGCCCAGCTGCCACTGGCGGTCTTACCGGGCAGTACTGCCGTCAGTGAACACCAGCGCCAGCAACTGATGATGCCGTTCGAGGCCCGTGTCGAACAGTGGTTACAGGCCCCAGGTCAGCATATCGATGCCGGTCAGCCACTGTTGCAACTGCACAGCCATGAAACACTGGCCTTTCTGCAGAGCCACCAGCGCTTGCTGCAAAATACTCGCCTGTGTCACCAACGACTGACGTACCTGAAAGACCGTCAGAACAGTGGTCTCAGCTCGCGCCTGGATGTCGAAGAAAAATCCCTCGAGTGCCAGCAACTGGACGATAACGTCAGCAGCAACCAGCAGGTACTGGCCCACTTGCCAGCGGACTGGCATAACACCCATGAGGCTGAATTTACCCTCAAGTCCAGCAGCTCCGGCTGGCTGATGACCCTCTATCAACAGCCAGGCCAGATCGCCAACCCGGCCGATGGTCTGGCAGAGTTCTGGCCCGATAGCGCCCTGGCGATTCTGGTTGAAATGCCTGCCCATCTGGCCAGCCAGCTGCAGCCGGGCCAGTCACTGAACGTCCAGGACAGCCATACAACGGTGTCGCAGGCGGCCAGGGTGTTGCGAATCGAACAGCGGATCAGCGTCACCGGCCAGTACCGGGTCTGGTTGCAACTGACCGAGGGCAAGCCGATTCCCGGACAGCGCTGGCAAGTCACCATTCCATCGTCACAGACCGGCTGGACAGTACCCGCCGCCGCCCGCGTACGCGCCAATGGCCAGTCCTGGGTATTTCTAAAACAAGGTGACCAGGTCGAGCCAGTAGCCATCGTGCCGATCGCTGAAGGCGCTGGGCAGTTACTGCTCACCCCGGCCGATTTGCCCGCAGAGCCAACGCTGGCGATCAGAGGCACTGCCGCGTTGATGTCCTATTGGCAAGCCAGCAGCGAGGGAGATGAATAATGCTGTCGCACTGGATTCAAACGGTTCTGGTACAGCGGGTACTGATTCTGGTGATCAGTCTCGGCGTACTGGCGGCGGGCGTGATCAGCTATCAAAACCTGCGGATTGATGCCTTCCCGGAAATATCGCCTACCCAGGTAAAGATCATTATCAAGGCACCCGGTTTGCCACCGGAAGAACTTGAGACACGGGTTACCCGCAAGATCGAAGTGGAGCTGCTCGGTATCCCGAACCAATCGATCCTGCGCTCCGTGGTGAAGTACGGTCTGACCGACATTACCGTCGATTTTGCCGAAGGCACGGATATTTACTGGGCGCGCCAACAGGTATCCGAACGGCTGGCGGCCGTCTGGCCGGAACTGCCTGCTGACATCAGTGGCGGCATCGCCCCCATGAGTACGCCCCTCGGCGAGCTGTATATGTTTACCCTCGACGGGCCACAATCGCTGGCCGAAAAACGCCGTATTCTCGACTGGCAAATCCGGCCGCTGTTACGCACCGTACCCGGTGTGGCAGACATCAACGCCCTCGGTGGCAAGGTAGAAGCCTGGGCGGTTATCCCGGATATGATGGCACTGGCGCGGGCTGGCCTGACCCTGGCCGAGCTGCAGCAATTTCTGCAACAGAACAACCGGAATGATGGTGCCGGACGCCTGGAAGACGGCGAAGAAGCCATCATTGTCAGCAGCACCGGGCGTATTACCACGCTTGAGGATCTGGCCAACCGCGTGGTGGTGTATCGTGATGCCAGCCCGATTCGCCTCAATGACGTAGCCGACGTCCGGCTCGACAGTCTGACCCGCTACGGCGGAGTCACCGACAGCGGCAAGGGAGAAACGGTTGAGGCGCTGGTCGTGGCGTTAAAAAATGCCAATGCCCAGCAAGTCATTAGCGGTGTACGCGAGGCACTCGACAGCCTCAATCTGCCTGCCGGAATGGAGATCCGGGTGTTTTACGACCGCAGCAACCTGATTGAACGCGCCGTTGGTACCGTGACCGAAGCCTTGTGGATTGCGGTGGCGCTGGTGATCCTATTACTCGGACTGTTTATCGGTAATGTACGTACGGCATTGGTGGTCGCCGTCAACTTGCCCATGTCTGCGCTGATGACCTTTATCATCATGGACAAACTCGGTATGAGCGCCAACCTGATGAGTCTTGGCGGGCTGGCGATCGCCATCGGCATGCTGGTCGACGGCTCCGTCGTCGTGGTCGAAAACACCGTCACCCGCTTGCAGGCAAACAATCATGCCTTGCCACGCCTGCATGTAATCTTTCGGGCGATTCACGAAGTGTCTGTCCCCATCGTCTCGGGCACGCTGATTATTCTGCTGGTGTTCTCGCCGCTGGTGACCCTGCAAGGACTGGAAGGCAAATTGTTTGCGCCCGTGGCGCTGACCATTATGTTTGCCCTGGCCAGCAGCCTGGTGGTGTCGATGACCTTGATTCCGGTACTGGCAACCTGGCTGATTCAGGCCGACAAGGTCACCACGCCAAGCTGGGTCAACTGCTTGCAAGCGGCCTACCGTCGTTCGCTCGAACGGACGTTAGCCAAGCCATTACCGATGCTGATCGGCCTGGCGCTGGCGGTGGTCGCCAGCGTGTTGGCCTTTACCCAGACCGGCAAGGCCTTTATGCCGGAAATGGACGAAGGTGACCTGATTGTACAGCTGGAAAAAATCCCCACCATCAATCTGGAAGCATCGTTGGCGATTGATCTGCAGGTGGAAAAAGCCTTGCTGGCAGCGGTGCCGGACATCCAGCGCATTATCGCTCGCGCCGGTTCCGACGACCTGGGTATGGATCCGATGGGTCTCAACGAAACCGATATGTTTTTGCAGCTCAAGCCTGAGGAACAATGGCAGGCAGGCAGCAAAAGTGAGCTGCGGGAGCAGATTCGGGCCATTCTGGAACAGTTCCCCGGTTTAAATTATGGCTTTACCCAGCCGATTGATATGCGGGTATCGGAGATGATTTCCGGCTCGCGGGGCGATCTCGCCATCAAACTGTTTGGTACCGACCTGCAACAGCTGCAATCCGTGTCCGAGCAAATTGCGACGCTGGTGAAAACCCTGCCCGGCACGGCAGAAGTCATGCTTAATCAAGCCGATGGCATGCACTACCTGACCGTTGCTCCAGATGCGACCCGGATCCTGCAGCTGGGACTGACGGTGAGTGCCGTACAAAACGCCTTGCGGGCAGCCCTTGAAGGTATTCGTGCAGGGGACGTGGTGTACCCGGATCGGCAGCTACCGCTGCTGCTCAGACACTCACGCCCGGTACAAATCAGTGCCCTGTTGAACGAACACTGGCTGGTCACCGCCTCCGGTGACACCGTACCGCTGGCGGAACTGGTCAACGCCAGTGAAACGCCAGGGCCAGTACTGGTGAAACGGGAAAACGGCCAGCGCTTTGCCGTCGTCACCGTCAATGTCGAGGGCGTGGCACTGAGCGACTATGTCGCCGCCGCACAACAGGCGGTCAGCCAGAATATCGACCTGCCTGGTGGCTACCATCTGAACTGGGGGGGTGAATTTGAAAACCAGCAACGGGCCAACGCCCGCCTTGCCATTATGGTGCCGGTGGCCATCGCACTGGTGTTGCTGGTGCTGTTTACCACCTTCGGCCGTATCAACGAGGCGCTGCTGATTCTGTGTAATATTCCTTTTGCCCTGATAGGCGGTGTGCTGGCACTCTGGATCAGTGGCGAATATTTGTCGGTGCCCGCTTCAATCGGTTTTATTGCATTATTGGGTGTGGCAGTGATGAACGGCGTAGTATTGGTTGACCAGTTCCGGCATTTGCAGGCACTGGGACAACGGGGTCTGGAGATGATTCTGGCAGGTGCCGCCGGACGACTGCGACCGGTACTGATGACCGCCAGTACCGGTGCGGTTGGTTTGCTGCCGTTACTGTTCGCCACCGGGCCAGGCAGTGAAATCCAGAAGCCACTGGCTATCGTTGTGATCGGCGGGCTGGTGACCTCGACGCTACTGACCTTGTATGTATTACCGCTGCTTTATCGCCGCTTCATTCTGGAGGCAGACAAATGAACACCACCGATACCGGTACTTCTCCGGTCACTCTCAATAATTCGTCACTGACCCTGCTCACCCTGTCACTGCCACCCAGGCAAGCCGATGCCATTACCGACTGGCTGCTGGAGCAGGGCCTGCCCGGATTCAGCTCCTGGATCGGCTGGGGCCATAGCAATCGCATCGGTCATCTGTCGATCAGTGAGCAGATTCAGGGTAAACAGAACCGTACCTTTGTCAGCCTGCACCTGAGCGATAGCCAGTGTCGTGAAGTGATTGAAAACCTGCATCTGGCTTTTAGCGGTTTTGATATTCACTACTGGGTGGAAGCGCTGCTTGCCAGTGGCAGCCTGAACAGTCAGTAGTCCGGATTTAATGGCAACGACAGACACACCCGCAAACCGGCGTCAGGGCCGTTTTCAAACAGGATACGGCCCTGATACTGTTCGACAATATCTGCCACAATCGCCAGCCCCAGTCCGTAACCGGCACCACTTTCATCACCCCGAACACCTGGCTGGTGCAAGCCCGCCAGTTTCTCCGGATCCACACCAGGGCCATCGTCGGCCACCAGCAGATGAATCTGTCCATCCTGTTGCTGTGTGGCTTCGATAACGACGCTAGCAACCGCCCACTTACAGGCGTTGTCGACCAGATTCCCCATCAGCTCAAACATATCTTCCCGATCACCAGGAAATGGCAGCGTCGCAGGTAACTGCTGGCGGATGACCACCCCAGGATACAGTTTGGCCATACTCAGACAGAGTTGCCGTATCAGTTCAGCCAGATCGATCTGTGGTGCCCGGCTCATCAAGCCCGCGATTCTGGCCCGCTTCATTTCGTTATCGATCATCTGGTTCATGCGTTCAATCTGCTGCAGCGAGGTTTGCCAGTCGCCCTCTGGCTGCGACAACGCAACATCATGCAAACGATTGTTCAACACCGCTAGCGGCGTCTTCAGCGAGTGTGACAGATTGCCACTGGCCATACGGGCACGCAGCAAACGCTCACGGGTACGTTCCCCAAGCCGGTTGATTTCATCCACCAGTGGCTCCAGCTCCTGCATATCCGGGGCATCCAGATGGTCACGCTCCTGCCGCGCCAGCTGACGCAGTTGCTGCTGCACCTGATTGAAAGGCAACAAGGCATTGTTGAGCATGCGCCGTTGCCAGATAAAAATAGCCGTCATCACCAGACCCAGCAACACCATCAAGGTTAAAAAAGCTCGGGTAAACACCGCCAGAATAGGACGAAAATCCTCGGCAACCTGAATCACCACCTGGTGATTGTGCACCATCAGCGTCTGCGTCATCACGTACAGACTTTGCTCTGGCACAGTTTGCTGCCAGCCCCATGACAGACTGCCTTCCCGGCCTTCCAGCCGCAGCGCCAGAGTTCCCAGTGATGGCGACTTCAGTTGCTGGCCATTCCACATCACCTGGTAATAATGGCCGGATTGTGGCATTACAAAAATAGGCGGCAGTATGTGTTCATCAATATCCATGGTGTCGCGGTGCCAATGGATTTCCTGCAACAGCAAATCGCTGTCGTGTTCCAGCCGGGTTTTGAAATAGTCGGTCGCCGATACCAGCAGGGCAATCGCCGCAGCCGTGGTAACCAGCACCATCAGTACCAGCTGACCGCCCAACAGGGAACGAAACAGACGGGCCGCTAAGGACCACATCAGCGTTCTCCCATCAGGTAGCCCTGGCCACGAAAGGTACGGATACGTTCCTGCCCAATTTTTTTGCGCAATCGGCGGATATAGACTTCCACCAGATTTTCATTTTTTTCTTCCTGCCAGTCGTAGGTGGCATCCAGCAATTGCTGCTTGGAGACAATTTGTCCGGCTTTTTGCATCAGCAATCGCAGCATGGCGAATTCGGTTGCAGTCAGGCTTTCACACCCACCCACCCCGTTCGAGACCTGTTGTTTGGTTTCATCCAGTGTCAGGCCATCCACGACCAGACGGGGTTGTCCCCGCTGCTCCACCCGGCGGCGTAACGCTTCCAGCCGCGCCAACAGCTCTTCACTCTGGAACGGTTTACCCAGGTAATCGTCGGCTCCGGCATTCAGCCCATCCACCCGTTCCTGCCAACTGTTACGAGCGGTCAGAATCAGTACCGGGGTGGTGATGCCCTGACTGCGCCAACAGGTCAGTACTTCCAGACCCGACAGGTACGGCAACCCCAAATCGAGCACCACACAACCGATCACATCAAGATGATCTGGCAAATAGCGGGCGGCCCAGTCACCACGATCCAGTTGTTCGACACCATAACCGGCTCCGGTGAGGTAACGACCAATATCCCGGCTCAGCTGGGGATCATCTTCAACCAATAGAATATTCAACAGTGACCTCTGTCCGACAGTTGTTACCAGCCCTGTCACGCAGTGATTCAGGCGGGGGAAACAGCAATAGCGGCTATCATACAGCAGGGTGTTATGGCGGCCAGCCAGATAGCAAAACGCCTGCAGCAAGCAGGCGTTGAGGTGAGCCACTCACAAGGCATCTGCCTTGCCGATACAGCACTCACAGAGAGACCAACAGCTCAATTTTCTTGAGTGTCCGAACTCCCATGCCTTTAACCGTGACCAGTTCATCCATCGTTTTGAATGGGCGCTCTGCCACCAGGCTTTGGGCCAGCTTTTTGGAAATACCGCCGACAGCAGCCAGTTCGGCTTCGGTAGCGGTATTAATATTTACGCGGACTAATTTTTTTTTTAGGGCTGCAACCTTATCGGCAGCGGCTTTTTCAGCAGCGGCTTTTTCAGCAGCGGCTTTTTCGGCAGCGGCTTTTTCGGCAGCGGCTTTTTCGGCAGCGGCTTTTTCAGCAGCAGCTTTTTCAGTAGCGGCTTTTTCAGCAGCGGCTTTCTCAGCAGTGGCTTTCTCAGCAGTGGCTTTCTCAGCAGCGGCTTTTTCAGTTGCGGCTTTTTCAGTTGCGGCTTTTTCAGTTGCGGTTTTATCAGCAGCGGTTTTCTCAGCCAAAGCGGCCTCTTTCTCTTCCACCACGTTTGCAACAACCGCTTCTTTAACGACGTCTGCTTCTTTTTCAACGTCTGCATCTTCAGCAACCGCTGCTTCACGTGGTTCGCCAAATGCTACTTCTATTACTTGGCCAACCGCTGCCGCGCTATCATCGGCAACGATACTTTCACCGGCAACGACGTAGGGCAAATCAAACTGAACCACATCACGCGTGACAAAATCATCCAGATCCCATTCGCGCACTAGCAGTACCAGATTCCACTCACCCATAGACGGTTCGACAAAAATCAGGTCATATTGACAGTTTTCCAGATAACACTGACCAAACAGTTCACCAATACTGGTGGCGGCCAATTGTTCACCCTGATCAAGAGAGCCGTTATATCGCTGTGGCAAAGCCCACAGTTCAAGATTCAAGGTACCGCTGATGTTATCCGCAAAACGGTCGCTGGCAATACCATCGATATTCAGATAAATACGGCCTTGATCAATATTGAAGGCGGTATTACCAATGAAGTAGATGGGCTGTTCAGCCTGTGTGACTGCGTTGATTTCTGGCACAATCATAGTCCTTCCTGATAATTAACGTTATTTTTCAAGCTGTACGCCTGGTAAGGGGGCTCCCTTGCAGAGGAACTATACGTCCACTTTGTCAGCTTTTAAAATTAAATTTGGGTGACTATAGGTCGCACCAGAAAAGCGCAAAAACTCGCCTCGAAAAAGGGATTTGTGCTATATAAATAATGGCCACTCCTCCTGCCAGGAAATATATATTCATAAAAAATATAAAAAAATACGCCAATATAATGATCTATTTATTTGGAAATTATTTATTCAATAATCATCAAATATTCATCAATTTCTGGCAGCCAGCCAATCCCGCACCCAGGTGGGCCACTCATTGGATAACTGGTCATCTTGCACGTGAAACTGCTGACCATAGGCGCTTAATTCAACCTGCCAGGCGTGCAGCAGATGATGGGAAGCACCCAATTCAGCGATTTCCTCCGAGGTTAACGCCTGTTGCAGGCGCTGAAGATAAAAACGACCGCCGTGGGCGTAAATCTTGTCTGCCACAATAGGGTGCCCCAACGCGGCCAGTTGTGCCCGCAGCTGATGTTTGCGACCCGTTTTCAATTCGCATTGAACCAGTGCCAGCCCATCCTTTGCTGCCAGACACTGAAACAGCGTGCGACTGAGTTTGGCCGAACCGGACAGCAACGGCTGATGCTGTTCGGGGTCAACCACGTACATCTGACAACGAATGGCGCTGTCTTGCCGCTCTGCCAGATGACATTCAAAATCGAGCTGCTGCCAATCCGGCTTGCCATACACCAGCGCCAGATAAGATTTACGCTGCAGCAGGGTGTTAAACCGTTTTTTCCAGCGTTTGTCGGCGGCAGAATGTTTCGCCAACAGAAGGATGCCTGATGTCTCCGCATCCAGCCGGTGTAACAGGTGGGCATTGGTCGCCGGACTTTGGCGGCGTACCAGATTGATCAGGGTGTTGTAGAGATTGCGGGTGGTACGTGACACCGGTAAACCGGGCGGTTTGTGCACCGCCATCAATTCGTTACTTTGCCACAAGATTTGCCATTGGGTGTCGGCTTTCCCCTCCCGGTGCTGTGGCAACCAGAAGGCAAATTTCTGCCCCGCTAGCAACGGCATAGAGGCGTCCTGACAGCAGTGCTCATCAATGTGTATCCAGCCATTGTTGAGGGATGCCTCAAACGACAGCCCGTCTCGTCGCTCGCACCAGTATTGCCAGAGGGCGGTCAGAGGCTGATCCTCGAACAGCTGTCCAGTCAACCAGAACCCGTCCCTTTCAACCGATGCTCCGTCAACCGTCCCGCCAAGCAATCGCATGTCGGGCAATATCAAGAATCCTGCTCCAGTGCCTCAACCCATAACACCCCTACATCCGCCCGCAACACCTTGACGGTGGTTCCGGCAGTGAGCGGTTGCTGGCTTTTGAGTTTCCACTCGACACCGGAATAACGATGAGTGGCCTTACCGCTGATATCGACGTCCTGCTCCAGTACAAAAGCATCGCGGGCAAAGTCGCTATTGATCGGTGTTGGTTGTCGCTCGTCCTGCAGCCGTTTTAATGGCTTCCACAGCGCCAGTGCCAGGCCACAAGTAATCAATGCGTTACTCCATAATGCTGCGGTCAGGGTTTCCGGCAAGATACCAACCAGCATCAGCAAACCAGATAGCACCAACGACAGCCCGAGGAAAAACAACACGATGGAAGCAAACCCCAGAATCGCAACTTCAATAATCAGTGCCAGAATACCGACCACCAGCAATGACTGGGGCAGGTGTGACAACAGGTAGCTCATAACGAGTTTCCTTACATTAGGTGATGGTGCAGAAAGAAGCATACACCGGTGCCCCGACAACGGCCCTGTCAGACCAGTGTCTGGAGCAAGCGTTCAAACGCCGTCAGATCCGTATAGCGGTCGTTAACCGAGGCATTGTGGCTGATAAATAGGCCACCGGCCTGACGGATGCCGCCTTCGATCATCAGGTTATCGTGCAACCCGAATTCTTCAATTTTCAAACCATCCCGATCACGGATATCTCCCACTGGGCCAGGCTCACCCGTTATCCCAAATTGGGCCCAGGTACGGTTTGCAAACGGAGTCGGATCGTTACTGTAGCCCATCAGCTGTTTGCCCAACCCTCGGGCAAAACCCAGTTCGTAAACGGTACCCACATCTGCGCTGGGGCCACGGAATGGCGTCAGGTTGGCGATGACCCTATCGGCTTGGCGGATCAGCGCTTCATTGCCACGACTGATGGCCCACGCCAGTTCCGTGGTATCACCCGCCTCCAGTTCCGCATCAAGTGGAAATAACCCGGTAAACCCGTAGCGTTGGCAAAGGGCTTTTTTGGCGGCTCCCAGTGCAACGGCATTGGGCAGAAAGACTTCTGGCCCGGCAAGATAAATTACCGCAGTCGTCATAACGAGTCCGAGTGGCGATGGTGTCGGCAAAGAGCGTTCAGGGCAAGAGTCATGGGCGGATTTTCAACGATGATAATGGAACGAACATGGGGGTAAGAACGGTAAGAACGGCGCTATCCCGTATTGAGGGATAACGCCGACTTTCCTGTCGCAGCCAGATGTTATCTAACCCTTGTTTAGCGTGCCGATAATCGAGGTCGCCATGGCCACCATGCTGCTGGCATCGGTGCCGCTGTCTGGCAGCAAGACGACGGAGGATTCCTTGGCGATCGCATGCTTGGCTTCAATCGCCTTGGAGGCCAGCTCCAGTTGAATGGCTTTCTGGCCATCGTCGGTATTGGCAATGTCACCAACCATTTTTAATGCCAGTGCTTTCGCTTTGGCGACAGCAACAATGGCCTGTGCTTCACCCTCAGCCTGCAAAACTTGTTCTGCCTTGTCGGCTTCTGCTGCCAGTACCCGCGCCTGTTTCTGACCTTCTGCGACGTTAATGGCAGACTGGCGATCACCTTCCGATTCCAGAATCTGGGCGCGTTTGACCCGCTCGGCTTTCATCTGGGCTTCCATCGATTGCATCACCGATTGCGGCGGCACGATGTCTTTGATTTCGTAGCGCAGCACCTGGATGCCCCAAGGTTCGGCGGCTTCGTTAATCGAGGTGACAATATTGATGTTCAGCAGACTACGTTCTTCAAAGGTGCGGTCGAGTTCCATCTTGCCCAGTTCGGAACGCATGGTGGTTTGTGCCAGCTGAGTCACGGCGAACACGTAGTTATCAACACCGTAGGTCGCCTTGTAAGGATCCAGTACCCGGAAATACAACACGCCATCAACACTCAGGGTAATATTGTCACGGGTAATGGCCGACTGGCTGGGTACATCCTGGGCCTGTTCCTTGAGGCTGCGATCCGCCGCAATCCGGTCGATAAAGGGCACAATAAAGTTGAGACCAGCTTCTTTGGTGGAGTGGTATTTGCCAAATCGTTCAATCAGCCAGGCACGGTTTTGCGGTACAAATTTAATGCTGCTACGCACCAGTACCAGCACAAACACCAGCGCAACGGCTTCGACCGAAAACAGCAGAGAGATAATTGAATCCATGATAGGTCATCCTGTATGGGAAGTAGGATCATTCTGAAGCTGCAATGTGTCTGATTCGCTACTTTGGTGCAAGCGAAGCGGTTGCCGTCAGAGCAGGATGTCACTAAAGAACCGCTTGCAGAACCCTGGTGCCTGTCGTGCGCTGGGCTGTTCTACTGCGGAAAAGCTGGATTTGGCTCTTTTCTGAGCGAATGGTTGTTACGTTAAATAAGAGTGGTAAATGGGCATTTTGAGTCGATGTTTAACACCCGAATGTCGAGCGCTGTAATTGATAGACGTGCTATTAAAGCGATGGACGTTCGGTATGAGCTGCCAGTACGCCTTCCAGCCGACCGCTGTATTGCTGTTTCCAGTCGCGCAGAAAGGCCAGATCGTCGGCGAATGCCGGTGCCAGTGGTGGTGCCGCCTTGGCCTGGCTCAAACCGGCAGCGGGCCGCAGCTGGCTGCTGCCTGACTGCACCTGCAAGGCGCGCAAGCACTCGGTGCTGTAGCGATGGGTATCGATGTTATCGACCACCCACCACTCGGCTTGCAGGCGCTCGTGGGTGATATCCAGCACCACGTAGCCACGAAAGTAGAAATCAACAAAATTCAGGTGTGGTAACAGGGCTTCCAGGGAGGCTCCGGCCAGCTGCGCCTGGGGGTAACTTTCAATGCCCGGCGAGGTGACTGCCGGTGTCACAAACTCGACCCCGAGCGGCTTGCCTGGATCATCAGCGAACGGATCCTGATACAGCTCAAGTGCCCAGGATGAGTGAATATCGCCGGTGAGGACAACCCAGTTATCGACATTCGCCCGACTGACGGCATCAAACAGTCGTTGACGCGCCGCCGGGTAGCCATCCCACTGGTCGTAATTGAAGGGCATATCATTGGTGCCTAATTGGGCAACCATGACCTGCTGGCCACTCAGTTTCCAGGTGACGCCCTGCTGCTGGGCATTGGCGAGGTTGCTGTATAACCATTCTTCCTGCTGATAGCCCAACAGTGTGCGTCCGCTCAGGTTACGCTCTTCCATCGTTGCCGCCTGGGCATCGCGCCCGGCCAGACGGGTATCCAGCATGGTCAGATCGACCAGATCACCAAAGCGGAAGCTGCGATAAATACCCACATCCGGCCGGGACGGCTCACGAATCGGCATCCACTCCAAATAGGCCTGCACCGCACCACTCAGGCGTAAGCGCCAGTCACCTTCACTGGCGGTATCGTGATTGTCTGCGCCGCCCACCCAAGCGTTGTTGGCCACTTCATGATCATCCCAGATCACCAGAAATGGATGCTGACGGTGAACTTCCTGCAAGTCCTTGTCCTGCTTGTAACAGGCATGGCGCTGACGATAGTCCTTCAGCGATTGGGTCTCATGCAGCGGCGTATTAATGCGCCCGGTGCGCGCGCAGTCTTCCAGATCGGCGTATTCGTAGATGTAGTCGCCCAGGTGCAGAATCGCATCCAGATCTGCACGTTTGGCCAGCTCCCGGTAGACGTTAAAGTAGCCTTTGGCAAAGTTGGAGCAGGAGGTATACGCAATCCGCAAATGCGTTACCGAGCCTTCTGGCAATGTCCGGGTTCGACCTACATCGGAGTAATGGCCATCGGCTTCAAAGGCATAGTAGTAGGTGGTGGCCGGGAGCAGGCCGTCGGCATCCACCTTGACAGTGAAATCACGGCTGGCATCGGTGAAGCCGATTCCCTGGTTCACCACCTGTTGTAACTGTGGGTCGGTGGTGATCAGCCAGCGATAGGAGATACCGAAGGTACTGTCGAGCGGAGTAATCCGAGTCCACAGCAACACCCGGTCGGTGAGCGGATCGCCACTGGCGATACCATGCTGGAACGGATAGCGCATACGGTCGCTACCCGGCTTGATTGCTGGTGCAAACAGGCTGGTACCGGCACTGTCCAACAGGAATTCCCGGCGAGTCAGAGGCATGCTGTATCCGCAACTAATAACATAAGCCGGGATTAAGCCGTTAGCCCATGACAGTCCGGTTGCCGGGGGTTGAAGTTAGTATTGCAGTTTAGCGTCAGTTAGATGACAGCGGCAGCACCACGATTAGCGCCGCTTTAAACGTTACGGCTTTGCAGCTGGCGTCGCAGCAGGGCCAAAAAAATAATGGGCGATGCGATTGCCCAGCAGCAGCGCAACCAGAAATATCCAGACATCGCCATTCAGGCTGAACATGTCTACCAGCGCCGGGCCAGGGCACAAACCAACCAGACCCCAGCCGACACCAAACAGGGTCGCCCCGGTTACTAACCGCCCGCTAACGCCAGCCAGTGTCGGGTAATGAAAACGCTCGGCAAACCAAGGCCGACGGCAACGCTTGCTGCTGAAGTAAAGCAGGGCAAACACCGGAATGGCGCTGCCCATCACTGCAATCAAGGCCGGCTGCCAATGGCCAAAAAGATCCAGGAAACCGCGTACTTTTTCCGGGTTGTGCATGCCAGCGACAATCAAACCAATACCGAATACCAGCCCACACACCAATGCTAATACTGCAGCAGCGAAAACGGTCGGCACGCTATTACGTCCTGAAATCATAACGCATCGCTTTCCATAAACAGGTTCAAGGCCGACATCAGCGCCACCGTGAGAATACCTGCCGTCATAAATATCAGCGTCGCCACCATCGACCGTACCGATAGCCGCCCGATGCCACAAACGCCATGGCCACTGGTACAGCCATTGCCAATATAAGTGCCTATCCCCACCAGCAACCCCGCCGCTATCAGTAACAACGGACTGTCGGTAATCACAATGGCATCTGCCTCAAAGCCAATGATCACCAACACCGGCCAGGCCAGAATCAGGCCAAGGAAAAACCACAACGACCAATAACGTCGCTCTTGTCCCAGTCGAGCCAGTAAAAACAGGCTCGATATCACCCCCGTCATACCGCTGATACGGCCATGGCCAAGCCACAATAAACCGGCCGCCAGACCAATCAATGTTCCACCCGTCAATTCTGCTACCACTGCCTACGCCTTTTGATTTTGGCGGCATATTACCCCAGCCTGGCACGGCGATACAGACACACATCCGAGCCGTTATACAACCCCGTTTTATTTCAAACAGGCAAGTATTGACCGCAGCTTGCCACTGGAATATCGGGTATATGCTCCGACCCTGCCGGTATTGTTCAACATAGTTGTCGATAAACCATGAAAAGTCAGTTCATTTCCCTGAGAGCAAAGACACGCTTGCTTCACAGGATCGTAGTCAAATCCACTGGCTCAGGCTTAGGTTGACATACAGGGCATCCATGAGACCCAATATCCGGTTTGTACCGATCAAGTCATTGGGTCAACAGGATGTTCAGAGCCTGCATCGAATGCGAGAACGGCTGGTCAAGGATCGCACTGCGCTTTGCAATCAGA
>NZ_JBBKTX010000128.1:0-243 GCF_044962685.1 Oceanobacter antarcticus | reverse complement strand
ATATCGATCCTGCGGATATTCCCGATACGCTACCGGGATACCTGATTCACCTTAACGGCGAATTCAGTATTGGTGACGAAGTCGCAGCGACGACTTCATCTCTTACCATGGGAACCGAACTTCTGTCTGAAATGGGGTACTGGCAACCGGGGCGTGGCTGGAAAACCACCACTAACCGCCCGGTCGCTGGTGAATATCGAGCCATTGCGCTGGATCTGCAGGGGATTAGCCCAACTCAGGCAG
>NZ_JBBKTX010000127.1:0-243 GCF_044962685.1 Oceanobacter antarcticus | reverse complement strand
CATGCCATTCCACGGCTGAAGGCGACCGCGCCCAATCAAGTCTGGACCTGGGACATTGCCAAGCTGCCGACCAGGAAGCGCGGTGAATACCTGTCCTTGTACGTGGTCATGGATCTGTTCAACCGTTACATTGTGGCCTGGATGCTGTCACGCAAGGAAAACAGTGCGCTGTCCAGCCAGCTGATCATGGAAGCGCATGAACGTTATGACATACAACCCGGTACGCTCACGCTGCATCAGGAT
>NZ_JBBKTX010000126.1:0-243 GCF_044962685.1 Oceanobacter antarcticus | reverse complement strand
GTGAGTTAGGGGAACTGCTGCGCCGTGAAAAATTGTATTCCAATCAACTGTCTCAATGGCGTCGGGAACGGGATGAGCGAGGGCTGGATGGTCTGAAAAAATCCGCCCCAGGTCCCGCGCCAAAGAAGACCGCTGAGCAAAAACGTATCGAACAGCTCGAACAAGAGAACGACCGGCTACGCAAGCAGATCGAGATTCAGAATGGCTGCCTGACGCTCCAAAAAAAAGCCTTGGATCTACTGG
>NZ_JBBKTX010000125.1:0-243 GCF_044962685.1 Oceanobacter antarcticus | reverse complement strand
GTAAAACGGTTTGGGGTTATATGGTCAAGTGACTAAGCGTGCGCGGTGGATGCCTTGGCATCTGGAGGCGATGAAAGACGTGGTAGCCTGCGATAAGCTTCGGTGAGGTGGCAAACAACCTGTGACCCGGAGATCTCTGAATGGGGAAACCCACCTGTTTACAGGTATCTTGCACTGAATACATAGGTGTAAGAGGCGAACCGGGAGAACTGAAACATCTAAGTACCCCGAGGAAAAGAAATC
>NZ_JBBKTX010000124.1:0-243 GCF_044962685.1 Oceanobacter antarcticus | reverse complement strand
GGTTCAAGGCCTGAATCTGACTCTTTTCATCGACACACAACACCAATGCCTTGTCCGGAGGGTTCATATACAAGCCAACGATGTCGTGAACCTTTTCAACAAAGTAAGGATCTCTCGACAGCTTGAAGGTTTCCAGACGATGTGGCTTCAGACCAAAGGCTCGCCATATCCGACTGATCGCCATGGCATTCAGTCCGGTTTCTTTCGCCATCAGAGTGGTTGACCAATGGGTTGCGTTTGCCG
>NZ_JBBKTX010000123.1:0-243 GCF_044962685.1 Oceanobacter antarcticus | reverse complement strand
CTGGGACAAACTAACGGTCTACCTCACCGATGGGCGACTTCATATCGATAATAATCCCGTCGAAAATGCTATCCGACCGTTTGCGATAGGGCGCAAAAACTGGTTATTCAGTGACAGTCAGAGTGGCGCAAAAGTCAGCGCCATGATGTACAGCCTGATAGAAACCGCCAAAGCGAACGACCTGGAGCCTTACGCGTATTTACGGAGAGTGTTTGCCCAGTTGCCGTTATGCGAAACCGTGGA
>NZ_JBBKTX010000122.1:0-243 GCF_044962685.1 Oceanobacter antarcticus | reverse complement strand
CTGATAATCGAGCAATGGACTCGATGATCTGGTCAGCAGTTTTTTGCCACACAAAGGGCTTCGGATCATTGTTATAAACGGCCAAATATTCCCTGATGGAGGCTTCCAATTCACGAGTGCTGCGATGGGAATTTCGCTTAATCCATCGCTGGGAAATCAAGGCAAAGAATCTTTCGACCAGGTTAAGCCATGACGCTGACGTGGGCGTAAAGTGGATGTGGTAACGGGGGTGAGAGGCGAACC
>NZ_JBBKTX010000121.1:0-243 GCF_044962685.1 Oceanobacter antarcticus | reverse complement strand
TGGACACCTGCAACCTGCAGGAATATCAGAGCCTGCCGCCCTCACAGATCGTACCGCGTCTGGCTGACAAGGGCATCTACCTCGCATCGGAGTCCACGTTCTATCGTGTGCTGAAAAAGCACCAGCAGCTCAACCACCGCGGCCGTGCTCAGTCTGCCAGAACAGTACCACAGCCCACCAGTTTTACGGCCACGGGGCCTAACGAAGTGTGGACCTGGGACATCAGCTACTGCCCATCGGAAG
>NZ_JBBKTX010000120.1:0-243 GCF_044962685.1 Oceanobacter antarcticus | reverse complement strand
GTGATACCGCTCCTGCAACGTTGCAGTTTCGGGTATCGCCAGACCAGCGTCTGGGATTTTGTTGCTTAGCGTGCTCGTACACCACTTTCCGGTGAGCCAGAAGTGCATGGTCTTCGCCTCGGTGACGCGCACCAGGCGTAACGAAGTTGATGCTGCTGTGCCGATGCTCTTCGTTATAAGCATGCGAGAACGCCAGCATCCACTCGCGTATCGCTTGCAGCGAGCTGAAGCCCTTTGAAGGCC
>NZ_JBBKTX010000119.1:0-243 GCF_044962685.1 Oceanobacter antarcticus | reverse complement strand
AAGCGCTGAAACAGCAGCGTGAGTCGAGCAAAACGATTAAAAAACTTCAGGCTGAAGTGAACCGAAAAGACCGTGCCTTGGCTGAAACCGCTGCGTTACTGGTGCTCTCAAAAAAGCTGGAGGCCTTGTACGGGGACGATCGGGACAACGAGGTCATTTGACCCCGATGACTGAGCGCACAAGGCTGCTTGAGTATTTTGATACGGCCGTGACCGATGGCGCTTCGCGTAAGCATGCTGCGGA